>JALOLW010000471.1 GCA_025455795.1 Spirosomataceae bacterium | reverse complement strand
TAGGCGGTAATTTCTTTCTGTTTATCGTCTTTTTTGGAAAAATAATAGGGCTTGTTGAGGGTACGAATCTGGTGATTGTTGTTGCCTCCCATCCCCAATAGCAGCATGGCCAGTACGGCAAAGGAGACTGGGGCTTTGACTTGAAAATCAACGTAAATCAAGACATTGCCCGCCAATGTCCACATACTCAACGCCAAAAATACCACGGCGATAGGACCAATAAAAGTACTGAAAAAGAGGTTGAGTTTGAAACTAATGGCCCACAACAAAAACAGCGTAAACAGCCCCAACCCTACCCCAACAAGGCCTTTGTGAAGAGGCAGGAGGTCTTTGAACTCAATCGGGAACGTTAGCTCATAATCACGCGCCAAGTCAATCCGATTTTGTTCTTCTTCCGTGAGTTGGTTCTCCCGTTTCCATTGCGTTTTGATGTCTTGAAGACGAGCATCGGGTACGTACCTGCGGTCTCGGTAAAAAATAAGCGTGTAAGCAAACACAAGCCCCAACTGAATAAAGACGTGAAGACTGTGACCAATAGCCGAAAAAGCCACCACTAATCCCAACATAGGCAACGCTCCTAAAATGGGCGGCAACCACCGACTGAACATCTGAATTGTCTTTAAATCAACGGGTTTGAGTCTGAGCCAATTTCGCCCATCGGTATTTTGTTCGTACTGATTGAGGTCATGAGTATCGGTCTTGACGGAGGTAAAACTGGTCAGCAAAAACAAAATACGCAGATAATACCACGTGGCCAACGACGACACAAACGCCGACAAATGAGTGGTTGTACTGGTGATGAGAGAAGTGTCAGTGTCGGCCAAAATATCGCGGGCTTGCTCTACCTGAACAAACAAAAACTGCATCAACAGCAAAACAATACTGAGCCATATCTTGCCCAAAAACAAGATAAAAGCACGGACGTATTTGTTGAGAAAAATGTTGTGAAAAACCCACCAAAGTCTTCGGAAGATTTTGATGACGATGAGCTTGAGATAATGCCACAGTTTGCCAAGAAACGTATCCATAAAAGCTTTCATAACGGTATCAAGTTTAGATTCAGCACAAACTTACGGAGTCTGTGTGACATGATTGCTACCGTTGGATAAATCCCCTAATGAATTGTTTTACAGCGTTTTCCCGTCGCGGATTTCGAGTCGGCGGTCGGCCAAAGCGGCCAAATGCTCGTTGTGCGTCACGATGACAAAGGTCTGCCCAAATTCGTCGCGCAGGCGAAAAAAGAGTTGGTGCAGTTCCTCGGCGTTTTTAGAATCCAAGTTGCCGCTCGGCTCGTCGGCAAAAATAATGGCGGGCTTGTTGATGAGCGACCGCGCCACCGCCACCCGCTGCTGCTCGCCACCCGATAGCTGCGAGGGCAAGTGATGCCCACGGTCTTGCAAACCGAGTTTGGCCAGAAGCTCCGTCGCGCGAGCTTCGACTTGGCTGTTTTTGCCCCCAATCCACGCGGGCATACAAACGTTTTCGAGTGCCGTAAACTCAGGCAGGAGGTTGTGAAACTGAAACACAAACCCGATTTTTTCGTTGCGAAAGGCCGCTAATGCCTTGTCTTTGAGCGCGAAAACGTCGGTATCGGCGAGCCATACTTGGCCTGCGTCGGGGCGGTCGAGGGTACCTAAGATTTGGAGTAGGGTGCTTTTGCCCGCCCCCGACGCCCCCACGATGGTCACGATTTCGCCCCGTTGTACGTCTAAATCAATGTTTTTGAGAACCGATAAATCACCGTATTTGCGAACAATCTGGCGCGCTTTGAGCATGATGAAAGCTTTGAAAAATGGATTTGTCAAAAACGAAAGTACGAATTACAAACCGAAGTTGTTTAAACTTATTACCGTGATTTATAAATTTTCTTCTATTATTAATTCTACCGCCAAGACGCAAGGACGCTAAGAATGAATACAAAAAACATAGTGCCTTTGCGCCTTAGCGGTTCAAAATACATGAAATAACTTTCAAAACACTGTACTTATATAAAAATTCCCAAAGTAATGTGAATTTTGAAATGCGAACTTTAAAACCACCCAGCAGAGGTTTTGAAAGAACCGTACCCTCGAGTAGTACAACGTATTTTGTTGATAGTATCAAGGCAAAAAATAAAAAAGTAAAGCATTGAAAATGAGTGCATTATTTAATTCTCAATACACAATATTATTTGCTCAACTTATCAAAAATAGTTGATTGCATTTTTTCTCGTACACCCTTGTACTTTCTCGTACACCCTTGTACATCGTCCTAAATCTTGTATTCTCCTCCTATCGGTATTTTCTTTGTTCCAATGGCCGCGTAATAGCGGTCAAATTTTTCGATTTTATCGCGTGCTACGATGTACGACTTGTGTACGCGCACAAACTGCGGCTTGGGCAGCAGCGCGATGGCCTCTTTCATCGTGATTCGCCCCACCACCGACTGCTGCTTGGTGACAAACAGCGCGTAGTTGCCTTTGGCTTCGATATACAAAATATCATCAAAAAACACCCTGACACTTTCGTAGCCGTCTTTCACGAAGATATAATCTATCACTGGCACGTTGGCTTGAGATTTTTGCCAAAGGTCGTAGGCTTTGTTGCAGGCTTTCAGAAAACGCTCCAAACTAAACACTTTGAGTAGGTAGTCCACGGCATTGTGGTCGTAGCTTTGTACAGCGTATTCTTGGTAGCCTGTCGTGAAAATCACCATGGGTGGGCGAGAGAGCGTCCGTAGAAACTCCAAACCTGAAATATCGGGCATTTTGATGTCCAAAAAAATCAAGTCAATCGGTTCGTTTTTGAGGTAGGCCATTGCCTCAAAAGCATCCAAAAACGTTGCGTTTAGTTCCAAAAAAGGCACTTTGGCGGCGTAGTTTTTGATGATTTCGAGCGCGGGGGCTTCGTCGTCTATCGCAATGGTTCGGAGCATTATTTGAGTTTGACGGTCAGATTAATCGAAAATTCGCGCTCGGTTTGGTGAATACTGAGCTGGTGTTTTTTGGGATAAAGCAGTTGCAAGCGTTTTTTGACATTCTCCAACCCTATCCCTGACGCATTGCGCTCGGGGTCTTGGTCTGATTTGGGGTGAAAACTATTGAAAACCGCGAAATACAGTTGCTGCCCGTCGCAGCGCAATTTAATATCAATCCACGATTTTTGCCGCATACTGATACCGTGTTTGAAGGCATTTTCAACAAACGGCACGAGCAACATCGGCACGATGGATTGGAGACAGAGTGTGTCGTCGAGATCGGTTTTGAGTTCAAAATCTTTGATGCCGCTTGTTCTAAGTTGTTGTAAATCAATGTAATTTTTCAGGTAATTGACTTCTTGGCGGATGTCAATCTGGGTCTTGTTGTTTTCGTGGAGCATAAACCGCATCATGTCCGATAGTTTCTGAATCCCGCCCGATGTGCGCTCGGCGTTTTCGATGATGGCCGAAGCGTAAAGCGTGTTGAGGGCATTGAACAAAAAATGCGGATTGACCTGCGACTGCAACCCCGCCAACTCGGCCTGCTTGCCCCGAAAGCGAATTTGCCAGGGGCGCACCGCCAGAAGACGTAGTAAAACAGAGCCGATTGCCACAAAAACAACAAAAATGAAATTATTAATGATAAAGTTTAAGGGAGACATTGGATAGTATCGTCTATAACCATATTGATAATCTCCTACATACCGATATTGGTAAATAGAATCTGATATATATTCTGCCACACTCAACAAGGTAGATGCTATCAACGCATAAATTAGAAAAATTAACCAATCTTGCCTAAACCTCTTTATTTCTGTTTTTTCAGGCCGCCTCAATATGTTTTTATAGAATAAATAGGAGTGGCCAAAACCAGCTAAAGCGAAAAGAAACTGTGTACCAAAAAGATGAAAATGGGGCAATTGGAGTGTAACCACAACTATCAGGGCAATCAATGCTAATATACTGCCCTCTTTAAGTATTTTTGCATTAATATTCTCTTCATTTTCAGGCTGTTGCAGTGACCATTGAAACAACTGCGAAATGCCCAAATACAGCCCCAACTTCATGACAATATCGGCTATCAGAAAAAATACATTGAGCCACCGAAAAGGCGAACGGACCTTGGCCCCGATGATTTGCCTATCCACCCACTCGTGGCCGTTTTCGCCGCACCAATCCACCACGTACCGATAATCCAAGTCTTTCCAAAAACTTAAATAATACACCACTGCCCCAAAAACCAATCCCAGCACGCTTATCACATAAATCAGCGTTTGGTAGCGCGTGGCGTGGGTGTAGCGCGACAAAAAGACCCGACTGAGCAACAGCCAAACTACATAGATAGCCAGTCCCAGTACCAAAAGCGGCGCGAGGCCGTTGGTTTGCCAGTCGTACAGCTTACTGATACGGCGAAGTTCGGCAAGCTCCAATTTTTGCAAAACACCCTGACTATGAGCGTATTGGTCATAGACAGTTTTGCCAAAAGTGACACTAAAAATGGTACTGATAAACCAAAATTCGATGCGGCGGAAAAGTGAAAGCGTCATAAGAATCGGGCGTTTAGAGAAATGACTGTTGATAGATTGACGCCCCAAAACTATGACGCAAGGCCGTAGCTTGGTGTCAATCTGTGACAAAACCGCCCAAAAATGTGATGAAATAAAAAAGCCCCTCCAAGTTTTGACAACTTAGAAGGGCTGCGGAAGTTAGGCTTTGAAGAGCGCGTCCATGCGCTGACTGAGAAATTCGAGGCGTTTGCGGTCACCACCGGGGACTTCGGCAGAGGCCCAACCCGAATAACCGATTTTGGCAAGGGCTTGATTGACCACGGGCCAATTGCAGTCGCCTTCCATCAACTCCACGTTGAAGCCTTTCCAAAGCCCCTCGTCTTGTTGTTTTTTGCGGCTGTATTCTTTGATGTCAATTTTCATAATGCGCTTGCCGAGGGTTTCAATCCAATGCTCGGGCCAGCCATAGCGAAGCACGTTGCCCACGTCGAAGTACCAGCCCACGAGCGGGTGGTTGATTTCATCCACAAACCGTGCCGCCTCCATCGGACTCAGCAGGAAGTTGTTCCAGACGTTTTCGAGCGAGATTTTGATGCCCGTTTTCTCCGCCATCGGAATCAGTTTGCGGATTTCGGCTTGGGCGCGGGCGTAGGCGTCTTGGTAGCTCACTTTGTCATTGACCACGCCCGGTACGAGTAGCACCGTTGTGCCGCCGTACAATTTGCAGTCGTTGAGTGCCGTTTCCATCGCTTTGAAGCACACTTCGCGCACTTTGGGGTCGGGGTCAGAGAAAGGGTACTTCCAATGCGCCGAATTGACCACGCCGGGCAGTTCGAGTCCCGTTTTGTCGCGGGCTTCCAAAATCTCCTTCGCGTTGAGGTCGTGCGGCGAGTCGAGTTCTACACCGTGAAAACCCACTTCTTTGAGCATTTTGAATTTTTCCAAAATCGAAACCTTATCCGTTACCATTCCGATTTTGAG
>JALOLW010000470.1 GCA_025455795.1 Spirosomataceae bacterium | reverse complement strand
CCAGGAGAAGGGGGCAATACATAGTCCCTCTCCTGACAGGAGAGGGATTTAGGGTGAGGTTGAATATACGTACCACAAAAATTGTCAGAGAACGAAAAAGTCTTACTAAACGCTCGTCGGAGACGGAGAAAGTGGCGATGTCTGAGCCTTTGAAGTAGTTGCAGTCGGGGCAGCAGTAGGCCAAATTATCCTCTTCATCCGTTCCACCGTGTTTGACACTTTTAATGTGTTCTATATGGAATTTATAAAGAGAAAGTTTTTCTGGAAGCAAGCAATACTCGCATCTGTAATTGGCTCGATAAGCAATTTTTTCTTTGAGTAACTTGGAAAACTTTCGACTCATTTTTCCAAGATTTTAATCGCTCTGGCTTTGGCAAGACCAACAATCCTATTGACAATGAGATAACTCTCCAATTCATTGCGTTCTTCAGTAGAAAGTCCAGCCTCTTTTTGCCTCTCAAGCAGCCAATCAAGTCTTTTTTGACTTTGGGTCGAAGACTTAAATTGAAGTACTTTCTCAGGATTCATGCTGGCCATAAAGTCCGACACTTCGTCGTATATGGATGTTTTTCTAATCATCGTTGTAATTTTTAGCGAAAACTAAGGTTTATTGTTGAATTTTACAAACATGGGTTAGTGCAAAATCCTAAACACTAATTCGCGCAGAATGGCGTTTTCGTCGCTGCTGCCTGCCTCTATGCCTTTGGAGGCGTTGTCGGCCAAGCGGAGTGCTTTGATGACGTTGGCCACTTGGGGCAGCGGGTACTGTCGCGCGGCGGCGAGGTAGTCTTTCACAAAAAACGGATTTACGCCCAAGACCGACGCCAAGTTCCCCTCAGATTTGTCTTTGGTGGCATGAACGACGAGTGTTTTGCTAAAAAAATTGTACAAAATAATCAGCACTTGGGGTAGTGGATTTTCTTTGGGATTGGCCGCCAAATACTGCGCTATCTGATTTGACTTGACCACGTCGCGCTGCGTGAGGGCTTTTTGTAGCTCAAAAACGTTGTACTCTTTGCTGATACCCACGTATTTCTCCACAATCGCCGCCGTGATTTCTTCGCTTGCTTTGAGGTTGATGAGGATTTTATCAATCTCACTTGTAAGGCGTTTGAGGTCGTTGCCGATGTACTCCACCAGCATCTGAATAGCCTTGATGCTGATTTTGGTGCCTTGCGCGCGGGTGTACTCCCCAACCCAATCGGGCAGTTTGTTGTCGTACATTTTTTTGCACTGTACCACCACGCCCTGTTTCTCAAAAGTTTTGTAAAGCGATTTGCGCGCATCGAAGCTGCCTTTGTAGCACAGCACCAAAATCGTCGAAGACAGCGGACGAGAGGCGTAGTCGTCGAGGAGCTTGTTGAGGTCTTTGTTTTCCAACTCTTTGATTTGTTGGGCTTCTTTGACCAAAACCAACTGCCGCTCGGCCATGAACGGAAAGCGGCGGGCGGCGTTGAGGATTTTGCCCAAATCGGCCTCTTTACCGTACAGCACCACTTGATTGAATGCTTTTTCGGCTTCGGGTATCGCCACTTTTTCGATTTCATCGGCCAACAAATCCACGTAGTAAGATTCATCACCGTGTATCAAATACAACGGCTGTATTTTTTTCTGCTTGACTTCTTTGAGGGCTTGTTCAGGAGCTAAAACGGGCATGAACTTACGGTTTGGGGTTTACTGTTTTAGGTTTACTGTTTTGGGTTTACTGTTTACTGTTTTGGGTTTACTGTTTTAGTTTTTGGGTTTACTGCACACGATAAACTGTAAACTACAAACCATAAACTGTAAACTGCTTAATTTCTTCCAAACTCCACGAGTCGGTAGCCTACGAGTACGTCGGCGCGGGCAGCGGGTGGACGATGATACACAAAAATTTCGTAGTCGTTGGCTGTCGTCGAGAAATTGCCTTCGAGCATGGCATCGTCGGTTTTGTCGCCTTGCACGGCCAAATAAGCGTAATTGACAATCCCTTGTTTGATATAAATCCCCGCTTGATACGCCTGTTTTTCAGGGTTATAAGTCATGCGAGAGGCTTCGTTGCGTTGCCATAAATTGAAGCCCCCCAACACATACACGTCGGCGTTGGTATAGGCGGGCATACGCAGCGTAAAGACCACGTTGAGGTAGTCGGCTTCGTTGGTGCTGTTGTCGGTGTCGCGGTTCAAAACAATATACTGCCCGTTGAAATCTTGGTTTTGGAGATTGGCCCCGCCGCCGCTACGCGGTGTGTCGTCGCGCAGGCGGGCGATAGTGTGTTCGGGGAGTTGTTGGATGTCGCCCACGCTCATCCCCACCCCGCGCGAGAGGCGTGTGTCAAACCACCGAAACTCGTTGAAAGCGGGCATATTGTTGGACAAATCAAAAGGCCGATACTCTACTTTTTGCTCAAAAATACGCACGTTGGACGGACGCAGTTTGGTCAGCACTTTGTCCCAACGGAAGTTTTGACGCACCACTACTTTGAAATCTTCCTGCGGCGAAAGCACCTCGTAGCCTTTGTAGCTCAAATCAAAATCAATTTGCTGGTGGCTTCGCTGCTCGGCAATGCCCGTCGAGAGGCGCACTTGGGGCGAGACCGTCACCCGTGAATCATAAATCATAAAACGCCGAGTCAGCACCAACTTGGCAGGACGGCGGTCTTCATAAACGGCCAAAACGTAGTTGCCCGCCACTTTGAGGTTGGGCAGGGCAAAGCGGTACTGATAAAAAGCGATTTTGGTATTAAACGACGCTTGGTACTCGTTGATGGGGTAATCGTTGTACTCAAAAGTATATTCAATCTCACTCAACGGCGACGGCGTCCAGTCAGCATTACAATGAAAAATTTTGAAGCGAAAAGAGCGGTATTGGGCCGAGAGATCGTCAAATTCAGCAATTAGCGGGCGTGAGTTGCCCAACGCTACCACGGGTGGATAAGCCGTGCGAGCGGGGTCATTGGGCTGGTTGGGCTGAGGATACAACGCCACGGTTTTGATGGTGGTCTCGTAGGTACAATCTTCGTAGCGAATCGTGGGGAATTTTTGGGCAAAGGTTTTTATCACACACAAAACGCTAATGATGAATGCTTTATGGAGAATCGAAAGTTTTTTTTGTGACAAAGAATAGAACACAGATTGAACGGATTGGTTCTTTATGAAATTACTTGATAAACTGGTCTTTGAAAGGCAAACCGTATCATTTTCTTGAATGTATTTTTGTATCTAAATCCTCTGGCAATTCGT
>JALOLW010000068.1 GCA_025455795.1 Spirosomataceae bacterium | reverse complement strand
TCCCTCTCCTGTCAGGAGAGGGACTATGTATTGCCCCCTTCTCCTGGCAGGAGAAGGGATGGGGATGAGGTTAGCCACAAAAATTGTCAGAGTTCCAAACTATTTTACATCCCAGAAAATCTTGGTTGTCAAATTGTCTTTCGCTTTGACCGCATTGTAATTTTCGGCGTTGTAAATAAGCTCGCTTGATGGGTAAACCCAGCGCGAAGGCGGCTGCGACTGATTGTTGGAGCGGTCGGCTGGAAACGTAAGTCGGGGCAAATCCAAACGACGTATTTCAGACCAACTCTCATACGGCTGCACTACGCTGTAATGAAGCCATTTTTGGGTGGCTATCAAAGCGAGTTTATCGGTGGCTCGGTCCCAATTGACCCCGTTGGCTGCCAAGTATGCCTGAATCTCAGCCGCCGTAGCAGGGGCAGCGGCAGGGGCGGTGTTGTCGTTGGTCACCGCCCGCAAGCGGTAGTAATACTCTATGGATTGCTGCACTCCGCGCTCGTAAGCCACTTTGGCGGCGGCGGCGTTGTTGGCTTTCAGTTGGTACTCCGCAATCAAGAAACTTACCTCAGCCGCATTGATAATCACTCCCGGAAAGAACTGATTACGACTAAGCGTAGAGCGGTTGTAAATCGAGATTGTTCCACCAGCGATAAGCTGATTTTGCGTAGAAAGGTCCAGCATCTGGTCAAGACCCGCATAAACTCCTTTGGCATTGACCCCCGGCTCAAACATTACCCGAAGGCGCGGGTCTTTGTTGGCGTTCATATTGTCAATCATCACTTTGCTGGCTACGTTGCCGTTCCAATCTTCCAAACCAGACCTGAAGTTTTTGGCGTGAATATCCGTATCAATATTGAAAACAGTGATTTGGACATTTTCGGTATTGGCCGTCACGAGCGGAAACTTCGTTGCGTTGCCCAAAATTTCGGCAATTTCGGTACGCGCCCTTGCCTGCATCGAAGACGTCTCTGATACGCGCGTCAGCATTCGCAACCGCAGCGAGTTGCAATAGCGGCGCCACATCATCACATCTCCCTTGTTGACAATGTCTTGCGTGCGAAACCCAACGGATATTCCTGCTTTTATCGTGATTGTGCTTAGTTCGTCCGAAAATCCTTTAAGGTCATCCAGCATTTTGGTGTAAATACTCTCTGCGCCGTCGTATTTGGCCAACGAACTATTGTAGTCGCCGCCGTTGGTACTGAGCATTCCTGCCGCCGAAAACGGCACATCACCGTGCAAGTCCACCACTTTTTGGAGTTGATCATAAAAATAAATGGTAGAAGTGATGGCATAAATTCGACGGTCGGCTTGGTCTTCTGGGGGCAACGCCTTGAAGATTTTTTCCATTTCGCGGTACTGCGCCACAAAACCATAAAACGTATTCCAGCGGTCGTTGATAAGCCCTCCCCCGGGTACGTATTGGTTATCTGCATTCTCCCAGCCTACGGCCTGATTGTAGCGGTTGAGGGTGGGGCGTATCACCACAAAGTAGTTCCAGTAATCTGGTAAAACGTACCACTTGATGGAATTGAGCGTACCGGTGTATTGCTTCTCGACGGTAGAGGTCGAGATTTTTGAAGGATCGGGATATGCTTTCTCAAAATCAACTTTTTGACAAGAGCCGAGTGATATAATGAAAGCGGAAATGATTATTATTTTTTTCATTGTTTCAATACTTTAAGATGGAAGGAAGTGAAATTAAAAACTTGCTCTCAACATAATTCCCATGGTGCGGGTGGCAGGGTTTGTTCCTGCGTTGCTGACCGTCTGAAACCAGCGCGAACCCGCCGTAGTTTGTTCGGGGTCCATGTCTTTGATGGTACGGTAGATAAACAACGGGTTACGTGCAAACACCGAGAGCGTAAGTTGTCTGGCCCCGATTTTATTGACGATATTGGCAGGAAGGCTATACCCCAATGACAACTCGCGGACTTTCACGTAGCTGTTTTCGACAATATACATTTCATAGCGCGAAGAGCCGTATTGAGGTCCGCCCCAGTTGTACGTGAGCCAATAATAATAGGCTTGCGAGATGACATTGGTGTTTTTCTCGCCGTTGGCCAATACCCCTGACATCAGCATCCCGTCATTGAACACACGCTCGCCGTTGGGACCTTGTGGCGCTGTGGTCTGTACACCTTTGCCGTTTTTGTCAACGTAGTAGCTCAAGCCACCGCTTTCAGCATCCATGAAGTTGGTGCTTTCTTGGAGCAAGCCACGGCTTATCATCCAAAACAAGCCCGTTGGCATGACGTGGCCGCCAAAACGATAGTCGAGGTTTACGTCCAATACCACTCCTTTGTAGCTAACCGAGTTGAGCCATCCCCCTACTGCTTTTGGCATAGTGTTGCCTACTTTGACCATTTTGGCGGGGTCGGCTACGAGTTTATACAAGCCGTTGGCTTGCACTATCATTTCTCCGTTGGCATTGCGCTCTACGGGAGGGGCATAAAAATCGCCCATGGGCTGACCTACCACTGAGCGTAGCTGCGCCGCGGCACCGTCGTAATCGGCGTGCAACAACTCGGTAGAATTGTTGGCGAGCTTTTCTACTACGTTTTTGTTACGCGCATACGTCACGGTCGTTTCCCAGGTCAAGCCACGGGTTTGTACGGGTATGGCAGTTATCAATAGTTCTACCCCCTTGTTGCGCAGTGTGCCAATATTGGCCAATACGGAGGTAGCGCCCGAAGACGCAGGAATGGTCAGAGGCAAAATTTGGTCGCGGATTTGGCCGTTGTAGTAGTTGATTTCAACGCCCAAACGTCTTCCAAAAAACTTGGTTTCTAAGCCAAACTCTACTTCGTGTTTTTGTTCTGGCCTGATGCCGTCATTGCCAAAAGCCCCAGGAATAGACGTAAACAATACAGGCTGTCCACCTGTCTGCTGCACACCCAAGGTATTTTGGTTGTAGGCGATATTGGCACGATAAATATCAGGATAGTTACCCACGATACCCCACGAACCTCTAAACTTACCATAGCTAATAAACGAAGGCAGCTTGAAAGCATCTGTAAATACAAAACTGGCATTGACCGATGGATACACAAAGGTGTTGTTGTTGGGATTCATGGTAGAGGTACGGTCTCTTCGGATGGTACCTTCCAAAAACGCGAAGCCTTTATAATCGAGGTTTACAGTACCTATCACCGCGTCTCTCACCATAGTCGAGCGGCTCGAACCGTTGTTGGGGAGGTTCATTGAAGCCGCAATATCAAATAAGTTTTCTGTACTCAAACCACCATTGGTACTGCGACTAATAAAAGTCGAAAGTTCCTTGACAGCTGTATAACCGCCCATCACGTTCAGTTCAAAGTCAGGGGTCAGTTTTTTGGTATAAGTGAGCAACGCATCGCCGTACAGCAGCGAGAAAAGATTGTTGGCCATGCTAAACCCACCGCCTGGATTATTGCCAAAAGTCAACGGACGCTCGGTGCTAGAGCGCGATTCATCCCTCTGCGAAGTAAAATCGGTTGAAGTCCGTAAGCGCAATTTCAACCCGTCCATAATTTGGTAATTTTGTGTCATACTGGCAATCACCCGGTTGCTAAACTCATCGTAGTTATGCTCTTTGACGCGCCAAACGTAGTCGGCAATATCCCCTCTAAAACCGTTGTAAATGATGTTCTCACCAGGGGTAAGGCTTTGACCATTGGCTCCTTGCACAAACCGGTATCCTTTACTGGTCTTGTACTTATTGAGGTACCAATCGCCATTGTCAAAACGTCCAATCATCCCTGTAAAGTTGTTGATCATACGGTCAATCGAATAAGGACGGTTTTGGGTGGTTTGGTTGATGTAGTTCACCATCAAATCAGTCGTCCATTTTTTGCCAATTTTGAAGCTACTGTTGAGATTTGCTATGTTTTTGACGTTTTGCGAACCGATACTGATACCTCTGTTGTCTTGACGAGTGAGCGAAAACCGCAGGTTTGCATTGTCGCTGGCTTGAGAAATCGCCACGTTTATGTTAGAGTTGCTGCCTTGTTGAAAGAGGCTTTCATAGACATTCGGTTGGGCTTCGTAGGGTCTCATTACGCCATCCCAAGCCATGACGGGCTTACCGTCAAACTTAGGTCCAAAGTTGATGCTAAAATTGGTGATGCCGCGTGTTTCACGGACACCGTCGCCGTTGGTGTCATAATATACAAAACCCTCAGCATCTTGGCCACCGTTGCTTACGTGGAGAGGTGCCCCAGCTCCTCTGATGTTTTGATAACGAGGCAAATACGCAATGTTATCCACGCTGTAGTTGGCATTGAAATTGACCCCAAGCCCTTTCTTGCCTTTGCCGCTTTTGGTGGTAACCAAGACCACCCCGTTGACAGCCTCCGAGCCATAAAGTGCCGCAGCCGACGCGCCCTTCAAAATATCAATGCTCTCTACATCTTCGGGGTTGATGTCCAGAAGGCCGTTGCCCCGAAGTCGCTGGTCGCTCCAATAATCGTTGTTTCTTACTTCACCATCTCTGATAGGTACCCCATCCAACACAATCAAAGGCTGATTGCGCCCCGTGATGGAGTTGATACCTCTTATTGTGATGTTGGTGGCACTGGTCGCCCCCCCGGGCGCAGTGGCAATACGTACTCCTGCGGCTTTGCCATAAAGTGCCCCCGCAAAGTTGGGAGAAGCCGCTTTGACGATTTGGTCTGATTTGACGGTAGAAACAGCATAGCCCGTGGCACGCTGTGACTTGGGAAGGCCAAGTGCCGTAACAACAACCTCGTTGAGTAGGGAAGCATCTTCCATCAGCATCACATCTATTACGGAGCGATTACTCACTTTTACTTCTTGTGAAGTAAACCCAATGTAAGAGACCACTAAGGTACTTGCCGAAGCCGCCTGAATACTAAATTTTCCGTTGCCGTCGGTTGTAGTACCCACATTGGTACCTTTGATTACGACCGAAGCACCTGCCAAAGGCTGTCCATCACTCTGGGCGGCCACTTTCCCCGTTATCGTCTGTGCGAATGCGGAAAGTCCTGTCACCACCCAAAGCCCAAAAATTACAAGTAGTTTTTGTTTCATTGTTTTGAGAAGGTTTAATAATTGAAAAGATTTGAATGAAAACTAAATTTATCTTACACAATAGTATTAAATTATTTTGGAATTATCCAAACGTTTATTAAATTTTTTTAAAATAATGTAAATTCATAGAAATAAGGCAGTATTCCGCTGAAACGCTATCATAAACACAATGACAAAAGAAAAGGGTAGGACATCAGAGATTGTCTGACATCCTACCCTCATACTTTTCAAGAATTTACTTACTTCGATAGTGGGCGTTTGCAACCTTAGATGGTGCGCGTTTGCAACGCGCACCAAACGAGCGGTGCGTTTATAACGCACTAAACAAACTATTTATCAAACCACTGCGGCGTGTCGAGCGTAATACCAGCGGGCGTGTTGGGATTGGAACTTACCTCCTCGCTGCGGTAAAGCAAGCGGCGTACCAAACCCGCTACAGGCGCACCCGTGGGCGTGGTCATGGCGGGAATTTCTTGCCCAATTGCCCCCGAGCGGCGGTGCTGTACCCAACCTTCAACAGGGCGCATGAACAAGTCTAAATATTGCTGCTGGGCCAAAACCGTTTTGAAGTTGGCGGCATTCAAAGCTGGCAGTCCATTGGCGTAAGTATTGGCTTCGGCAGCAGGGACCCCAAACGACAACAACGACTCGCGTACCCCTGCCCTCATGCGCGTAGTAGCCGCCTCAAAACCACCCGGTGCAAAACCGCGCGCAATAGCCTCGGCTTCAAACAACAACTGCTCCGAATAAGAAAATGATACTTCGGGCAAATCGGCTTTCAACAAATTCATGTTCACCAACGCCGATTTGGTAGTGTAGGTTTCGACGGGGTCGAGGGCGATATACTCGTTGGCGGCGGCGGCGGGGCCGGGCTGGTAAAAATACGGAATACGGGGGTCTTTGAGAGAAACCAACAGGTTATAAACGGGTTTTGAGCAGTACCAATCTGACTGTACGCCGCCCCTAAAAATCGCTGTAAACGAAAAACGCGGGTTTTGACGGCCTGGCTGGTTGAAATACTTGAACAGCATGGCATCGGCGTTAGATGAAATCATGTTGCCGCTCGCCATCAATTGCCCAATAGCCGCCCCTTTGGAGGCATCAGCGTCCACCATCGAAAACAAAATTCTCATTTTCAATGAGTTGGCAAACTTGCGCCACTTGGTCATGTCGCCGCCGTAGTAGAGGTCGTTGGGGGCAATGATGCCTTTGCCAGCGGGGTCAATCATGGCGAGTGCCTCGTCAATCATCGCTACGCAGCCGTTCAATACGTCTTGTTGCTTGTCAAATTTAGGAAAATCTACTTTGCCCGTGGCCGCTTCCGTAAACGGAATGTCGCCCCAGAGCAGTGACGTTTGGGCGTAGGCAAAAGCCATCAGAATCTTGCACTGCGCCACGGCGTTTTTATTGACGGGCTGCGCACTTTGGGCAATGTCCACGGCCACGGCCAAGTTTTTGAGTACGTCGGTGTAGGTGCGTCCCCACGCGCTGCGCACGCGGGTTTGGTCGTACTGAGCTTGCGCCAGGCCCCAACGCCCGCCCGAAGCCCACATTTGGTTCATCAAAGCCACGGGCCAAGTGAGTTCGGCCACGCGCAACAGCGAAAACTGCGTAGCAGCTCCCGAAAACAACAAAGCAGGGTCCACCGACGTAGAGCGGTTGGGGTCAATGTTGATGTCAGAATTTTTGAAGCAGGCCGTTGTTGAAAATGCCAACAGCACGGCAAAAATTAACTTTTTCATGTTTATTGTTAGTTTTTGAATTTTAGATTTAAAAAGTTACTCTCAAATTGGCCCCGATAGTGCGGCTGCTGGGGATACTGCCCCGCTCCAAACCTTCGCCGATGAGACCCGTGCCGAGTACGTTGGCTTCGGGGTCAATGTGCGGCACGTTGGAGGTGATAATCCACAAGTTGCGGCCTTCCAAACCTAACGCAATACTACCGAACGGTGTTTTATTGACCAACGATTTGGGGAAATTATAGGCCAAACGCACCTCGCGGAGCTTGCTGTACGAACCGTCGAAGATGTTATTTTCGGGACTCACCGAGTTGTCCAATTGCGACCAATACTGCTGTACGCTGGCCACGGTCTTGTCGTTGGGGCGGAATGTACCGTCGGCGTTGCGAATTACGCCGGGGTCAATAAAGGGCGTGCGGTCGTTGACGGCGGTTTCGGCGGCCAAACCACTACCACGTACAATGCTCACCGTCTGCGAGTTAATCACACCACCTTTGCGAATGTCCACCAAGAAATTGAAATCAAATCCTTTGTACGAAAACGAGTTGTTGATACCCAGCGTCCAGTCGGGATAAATCGGTCCGAGCAACTTACGCGGTCCGGGGGTACGCAAACCCGTGGTGGGGTTGATGATGATGTTGCCGTTGGGGTCGCGGAGCCAGCCTACACCTTGGATGTTAAAAGTTTCGCCAGGACGAGCAGCAATGAAAATCCCGAAACCATCGCCCGAAGTAACGATAAACTCCTGCAAGCCAGGGGCCAATGACTCTACGCGGTTGATGTTGCGGTTGAAATTGAAGGCCATGTCCCAGCGTGCGCCTGAGCGCGTTCTGACGGGCGTAACGGTCAGCATAGCTTCCAAGCCACGGTTCGAGATTTCGCCCACGTTGAGGCGGCGAGCCGAGTAGCCCGTACTTTGTGGTACGGCTATGGAGATGATTTGGTCGTAGTTGAGGGTTTTGTAATAAGTCATGTCAAGCCCCAAACGACCGCCAAAAAATTTCAACTCTGCCCCAAACTCGTACGAAGTTTGCTGCTGTGGACGCAAGTTGGTCGGTGGTAAAATATTGGTTGCTCCAAACGCCGACGCTCCTCCGATGGGGTACAAAATGTTGAAGGTATAAATATCGCTGGCTTGCGTGAGCGGGTTGTAGGTGAACGACAACTGGTAAGGGTCTTCGTCCGAACCTACGTTGGCGTAGTTGGCCCGAAACTTGGCGTAGCTCAAAATGTCTTTTTTGACAATGCCCAAATTCGGGAAGGCTTCGGTCAAGACAAACGACGCGCTGGCCGAGGGATAAAAATACGAGTTGTTGTCCACGGGCAAGGTAGAAGACCAGTCGTTGCGGCCCGTTACGTTCAAAAACAGGTAGTTTTTGTAGTCGAAGCTAAAGTCGCCATAAACCCCAAAAATTTCGCGGCGGCTAAAAAAGTTAGACGGCACGTTGGACTGCGCGTTAGCAAACGTATAAAGTTGGTCAATGTTCAATCCTTCCGACTGCACCCGCGAGCGGCGAATGGTGCGCTGGTTGAACTGATGCCCTATGATGCCTTTGAAACCCCAATTTTGGCTGATTTTGCGCGTTACCGTGCCGAGAACGTCGGTTTGAAGCTCGCGCTCAAAGATATCATTGGTGTCAAACTGCCCGTTGAGGCGACCACGTGTGCCACGGCGCGTTACGGAGCGGCGGTTTTCGGTAAAAAAGTCAGTACCTACTCGACCCGTTACGTTGAACCAGGGCGCAACGTCATAGCTCAAACTTGTACCACCAAACACGCGGTCCACGGTGTTAGAAAAACGATTGAAGGCCGTTACAAAATAAGGGTTGTTCTGCACGCCGTTGAGGTCAATGGAGCGGGCCAAGTCGCCCGTCCAACCCGTAGGTACGGCTTGGGTAGATGGCGCAAATAGGTTATCTCTCAGTTCGTTAATGTCAACCGTAATGGGTGTTCCTGCCAAAATAGTAGCGATGATGTTGGTCGTATTTGAGCCTTGTTGCGGACGACCGTCGCTGGTGGTGCGCACGTAGTTGGCCCAAGCGCGGGCGGTGAGTTTGTCGGTTATTTTTTTACCCGCGTTGATGGCAAACGTATTGCGGTTCATCTCAGAGCCAGGCACCGTACCCGTTTGGCGGAGGTTGGTGTAGCCAATACGGAAATCACCTTGATCGTTGGCTCCGTCGAGCGACACGCTGTTGATGGCCGTATGTCCCGTCACAAAAAAGTTCTTCCAGTTTTGCGGATATACCTGCAACCCCTGCACGTCGGCTCCTTTGTAGTCTTTGATAGGTCCCGTGATGCTTGATACCTTGGGACCCCAGCCGTTGCCCAATTGCGGGTTATACACGCCTAAGTTGCCCTGCGCGTACTGTTCTTGCAGTTCGGGGGCGCGTAGCACGTTGTCAGAGCGGTACGACGAATTGACGGTTACGTTCATTTTTTTCGCGCCTGTTTTGCCGCGTTTGGTCGTAATCACAATCACGCCGTTGCGCGCCCGCGAACCATAAAGTGCCGAAGCCGCCGCGCCTTTCAGTACGGTCATGCTTTCGATGTCGTCGGGGTTGAGGTCGCCTGCGCGGTTGCCCACGTCCACGCCGCCCGTTACGATGTCGGTTTCGGAGTTGTTGAACGAGGAGTTAGAAATTGGAATACCATCCACCACAAAAAGCGGCTCACTGGCACTCGAAATGGAGTTGGCCCCGCGAATCATGACGCGGCTCGAACCACCCACCGTACCCGACTGCTGCGAAATGCGCACACCCGCCACTTTGCCCGCGAGGGAGTTGAGCAGGTTGGGGTCGCGGGCTTTGGTGAGTTCTACACCGCCCACCGTCGAAACCGCGTAGCCCAGTTCTTTCTTTTCGCGCACAATGGCGTTGGCCGTCACAACTACCTCGCTCAAGTTTACCAAATCGGGTTCTAAAGAGAGGTTGATGGTGCTTTGGTTGCCCACCTCCATTTCTTTGGTTTTGTAACCAATAAACGAAAACACCAACGTGCCACCCTTGGCGGGTACGTTGATTTGGTACGTGCCGTCAGCTTTGGTGGCCGTGCCTACGTTGGAGCCTTTGACCAGTACATTTACGCCCGGTGCGTCTTCATTTTCGGGCAGTGTTACTTTGCCCGATACCGTTCTGGTCTGCGCCCTTGTCAGGACAGCCATGCAACTCAATAACAAAAAAAGTAGGGATTTTTTCATACGGGATTTGGTGTTTATAGGTGGATAACTAAAAAAACGGAGAACGGAATGACGGAGAATGGAACAAGTGGCAAAGGGTAAAGGCGTAAGAGAGCAAATGCACTGTCAATCACTAACTCGCTAAATCACCGCACGGGCGGCCCCGTCATTCACACATTCACCCATTAAATGCGTCTTATACTTTTGATACGGATGGGCTTTTTGAGGTATTGGAGCGGGTTGGCAAAAGCATTGGTAGCGGCGGGCATTCCAGTTTCACCCTGTTGGATTTTGCGCACTACGTCCATGCCTTCGATGACTTTGCCAAAAGCCGCAAAGCCCTGACCATCAGGGTTGCGCTTGCCGCCGTAGTCGAGTTCGGGCTGGTCGTTGATACAGATAAAAAACTCCGAAGAGCCGCTGTCTGGTGCGCCACGCGCCACCGAAATCGCCCCGTCCACGTGCTTCAAGCCCGTTTTGTTGGTGGTTTCTTGTTTGATAGGCGGCAACATTTTGAGAGAGTCGTTTTGGAGTCCACCCTGAATCACTTCAATTTTGACGGGACTGGTTTGTTGATTGTCCAAGCGTACCACACGGTAAAATTTGCCGCCGTCGTAGCGTTTTTCGTCCACGTAGCGCAGGAAGTTAGCTACGGTGATGGGGGCTTTATCGGCGTAAAGTTCCACCGTGATGTTTCCCGCGCTGGTTTTGATTCGGATTTTTTGGGCGATTGCAGAAAAAGAAACGCCTAAAAGCAGAAAAATGAAAAGTAGTCGTTGAGTCATGATGTGTGTAAAGGCTGCGTGAGAAATAGCAAAGACAAGTTTAAGGAATTATTAGCTAAACTAAAAAAAATTAAGAATAGTTTTACAATTAATTACATACCATACTGCTTTATGGGCAAAAAACTCCCTCAACTCACGCCAGAGCTTCGCACGTTTATCGAAGCACAAAAGATATTTTTTGTTGGCACGGCCATGACAACTGGCACCGTCAATGTATCTCCCAAAGGCATGGACAGCCTACGAATCTTGGATGACAACCGCGTGCTATGGCTCAACGCGACAGGCAGCGGTAATGAAACCGCCACGCACGTTCAAGAAAGCCCTCGAATGACCATTATGTTTTGTGCATTTGAAGGCAATCCGCTCATTTTGAGGCTTTACGGACAAGCCACCGTCTATCATTCTTTTGACGAGAAATGGGCTGAATACCTCGAGCTGTTTCCACCCACGCCCGGCGCAAGGCAGTTGTTTGAGTTGCACATTCAACTCGTTCAAACCTCCTGTGGCTTTGCGGTACCGCTCATGGACTACCAAAGCGACCGTGATATTCTCACCAATTGGGCCACCAAAAAAGGCGAAGAGGGCATCAACGACTACTGGAAAGAAAAAAACACAGTGAGCTTAGACGGTCATCCGACGGGGATTTTTGGGAAATAACCGCGAATCACATTATTTCTTTGCAAAGACTGTGATATTTTTGGAAGCCTTGCGAATCATTGGGTAAAGATTCAACATTTTACCAATGAAAATCGCACGGCTTTTTTGTTTTGCTGGTGCTGACCCAATCAAACAATCATGGACAAAACGCAGCAAAATCAACTTTTTGAGGCCATTTTGAAAGACCACAGGGGGATTTTCGGGAAAGTAGCCAAAACCTACTGTTTCGACGAAACCGACCGCCAAGACCTCCTACAAGATATGCTTGTGCAGGTGTGGCAGGCACTTCCACGGTACAACCCCGACTTCAAACTCTCCACTTGGCTCTATCGAATCGCCCTCAACGTGGCAATTTCGTACTACCGTAAAAATGCCCCTCGGACCCAACAACAGCAACCACTGGACGTAGCTAATCTCGACTTGGCCGATACCTCCAACGGCGAAAACCACCTTCAAATGCAGTTGTTGGAG
>JALOLW010000469.1 GCA_025455795.1 Spirosomataceae bacterium | reverse complement strand
TACGCGGGCTATATCTCCGACTACCCGCTCCCGCTGGATGCTGTACTGCCGATATTCGACTGGACCATTGTGTTTCGCGGCCACAAGCCTATCACTATTATCAATCACCTGACTCACAGCGACTTTACCCAAAACCCCTACTTCAAAAAAAGCCCTCAACCCAACTGCTACGTGGTTTCGGGTAGAAAACTGCCCCCTCAACGACCTCGTGATAAGTTCACGCACGCTGTCGCAAGAAATCCAAAACCGAAACGTTACTTTTGCGCTGTATCATTTAGACTCTACCAATCTTTCACGTTATGTTGTTCCAACGTCTCTCTCAAAACACCCTCAAAAAGCGTTTGAAGCCGATTCTCTCGCCCCAATTTTTGCATCGTTCCGCTAAGGCCATCGCCATTTTATTGCTACTTGCCTGTGCGGGTGGCCCCGCCGACTTGAACGAATTTACGAGCTATTTTCTGCCCGAAAGTGCCACCACCCAAAGCGGCGACGCACGCTACCACTATACGCAGCAGTTTTTGTACTTAGACGATTACAGCGATTCTGTCAAAATTGACCAACTCACCAACGTCAAAGCCTGGGCCACCTACGCGGGAGTGAGCGAGCGCGTCGCGCAGGAATATCTTTACGATGAAAATACCAGCGCGGCGTTGCCCAACCGCCTCATGCTGAAAGGCAACAAAGCGGCAGTGGCGTACCTGACGTTGGCCAAAAAAATTGACAATGCTTACCAACCTGCCCTCTACTCGTGGGAAGAAAGCACCAAAGACTCGTTGGCGTTGGTGGAGGCTTTTGCGCAAGCGCAGGCATTGGCGCGCAGCAGCACCGACCCGTTTTTGAAAGAACGATACGGCTTTCAAGCGGTCAAATTGGCGATGACCCTCGACCAACCCGAAACCTGCCTCAAACTGTACGACCAGTTCATCAAACCGCTCCCCAACAAAACGTTCATCAGCGATTGGGCCGCCGCCCGTAAAGCAGGCGCATTGATGGCTTTGGGCGATACACCACGCGCGATTTACGAGTTTGCCCAAGTTTTCGACCGCTGCCCGTCGCGCAGGCGCGAGGCGGATTTGAGTCTGCGTATCAAAGGCGTGAAGTTTGACGAAAAAGCACTGAACTACTGCCAAAACGACGCCGAAAAAGCCGCAGTTTATGCCCTTTGTGCCATTCAACCGCTCGAAGATGGCTTGCCAATGCTCCAAAAAATAGCGACACTAAACCCCAAAAATAGCTTGCTTGAACTTATCACCGCCCGCGAAATCAACAAAAACGAGTATTACGCGCTCGGGGCTATTCCTTACGTAGAAGACACGGCAGCCTACGAAAAGCGTCGGGATGCGTCAGAGAATTATTTTGAAGAATTGGGCCAATTTGCCGCCGCCAATGCCGACAACAAATCGCTGAACAATCCCGCTTTTTGGTGGACAGCCGCCGCCTACGTGCAGTACGTACTCAAAAACTACGACCAAGCCAAAACTCTCCTCGCCAAAGCCCAAACCGCCCCCACCGACAACGCGGCCTTGAAACAGCAAATGAGTGTTCAAGCATTGCTGTTGCTCATCGCCCAACAAGACAAAATCACGCCCGAATTTGAGCAAAAAGCCATCGAAATGTTGGAAAAATTAGCAAAAACTGACAACTTCCGCATTGGCAATGCCTACACCCGCGCTTGCGGGCTACTGGCCAAAATGTACCGTGGACAGCCCGCCGACGAGGCAAAATCGGGCGGTTGGTGGGCGAGTTGTAGTGCGTCCAAAACCAGCCAACCCGAAGGGGCAAATCTGAGCAAGGCGTTTTTGATGGAAGCCGCCGCCAGTGGACAGTCGCGCGTGCCTGATGCCGACGGCTACGCGCCTTCATTTGCCACCAACACCGACCGCTACGCGCTGGAAGACAGCACCCAAACTGCTGCTATTGAGGCTGTTGTGACTTATATACAACAACCGAATTTGAACGAAGTGGACAAAAAAATCGTCGCTTTGTCGGGGCTTGATGCCGACTATCTACAAATCCTACTGGGGCGAAAATACCTTTTGCAACATCAATACGCCCAAGCAGCCAGTATTTGGAGCAAAGTCAAAACCGCTGCGTGGCAGTCGTCGCCGTTTAGCGATGAACTTACCCAAAATCCGTTTTACCTCGCCCCCAACAACGGCCAAAACCCCAACGCGGTGCTCACACCCGTGGCTTTTGCCCAGCGCATGACCGACCTCGACAAGCGCGCCCAACAAGGCGACGCCGAAGCCGCTTATTTGTTGGGTTGCGGGGCGTACAATATGGGCTATTTTGGCAACAGTTGGCTACTCTCCAATCGCCAACGAAGCACTGCCGAGTACGAATATATGTACCCAGTCAGGGACCTCTCCAATGACGACTACTACGTGGCTGCCAAAGCCAAATCGTACTTTGAAAAGACCCTGCGTCTTTCCAAAGACCCCGACCTTTCGGCCAAAGCAGCGTTTGGGGCAGCTTTGTGCGCCCAAAACGCCTACTTCGTCTTCCGTGCGGCTGAGGGACGAGACTTGAGCTACGAAGAAAACGCCCAACGGCAATTTCAGCAACGCATGACTGCCGAAAAGCGCAAACGCCTGGGTCAGTATTTCGACCTCCTCCAATCTCAGTACGCCACCGCTTCGTACACCCGCGAGCTCCTCAAAGAGTGCGCTACCTATCGAGATTATGTGGGTGAATAATGGAGCAATGTTTTCTCAAAAGCAATCGGAGATTGACTGACACGCCAACGTAGCCAGAAACTACGCATGAAGGGTTGCTTTACTGACAACCCTTTATCTCTGCTTGGAAAACACTCGACTTTTCTGCCATAAAGCCCGGGAGCAAAGTGATGGAGTTGCCCGCTTCATAGCTGACGTTGGCCGCAGGCGAAAAATTGAGATTGCCTACTTTCTTAGCAGAAGTAAGCGTAGTTACGGCCTTAAACCGCTCTTTTTCTGTGACCACATCATAACCTACCGCAACGGTATTGGTGGCCACCTTCACAGTAACTGTCTCTGTACCGCCCGTGCTGCAATTGGCTGAATAAGAAGTAGTAACGGCAGGACTTAAAGTGACCGAAGGCCCCGTTTGTGGACTCGGCCCGCCCAACCAAGTGACTGTACCCGCACAACCACTCGCGTTCATGGTGATGGATGCGCCTGGACAAATGGCAGGTCTTTCGGGCGAAATGGTAATAACATTGGGGATAGTGCAGTTTTTTGTATCTCCCACGATAGTCCAACCTTTACCACCCGAAACGACAGGCGTAGTAAGGAGGGTACGGGCAGATTCTGCGTTGCAGTATTTAAGATTCGTAGCTCCTATGCTTCTACCCGTTACCGAGCCTCCCGCAAAAGCTGTGAGCGTAGCATCGTAGTTGGCCACGTTCATACCGCAGTTATCCAA
>JALOLW010000468.1 GCA_025455795.1 Spirosomataceae bacterium | reverse complement strand
CCCTCGTCGCAAACCAAAGATAGCCATAACGGTCTTGCTCAATGTCGGAGACTTGCGACTGCCCCAAGCCCGAAAAAATGTCAAAGTGCCGAAAATGATACTCTTGGGTTTGTGCGGTTTGCCAAACCCAAAGCAGTAAGCCACCCAACCAACTGTATTTAAGTGAATGTTTCAAGCGATAAAAAGCAGCATAAAGCTCATTTTGAGCCTTACGGTTAATTGGTTATTTATCAGCAAATTAGTATCAAAAATAGTTGTTTTTTATTGCGTACCCACAAAATACCGACTTTTGGGGGATATTTTGTGGCAACTATTGTTTTCACAATGCCTAACAGGAAGTAGAAACCCCTCCTTGTGCTGCTTTTTTTACTGATAGCCAAATCCCTCAAAAACGCATGAAATCTCTTTGGTACTTTGTCTTGCTGCTTGTTTCCAACCTTGCCTTAGCGCAGAAAAAACAACCCAATATCGTTTTTTGTATTGCCGACGATTGGGGCAAGCACGCGGGCGTTTATGGAGATAAAGTGGTTCGTACACCCACTTTCGACCGTTTGGCTCGTGAGGGTGTGCTATTCGATAACGCTTTTTGTGGCGCGGCATCTTGTACGCCCTCCCGTGCTACCATCCTGACGGGACGCTACCCCCACCAAAACGAAGAAAGTGGCAATCTATGGAGTACACTCCAAACAAAGCTACCTAATTACACCACAATACTCACCCAAAATGGCTACCAAGTGGGGCTGCAAGGCAAGGGTTGGGGGCCTGGTGATTTTAAAGTCGGGGGTTATTCCAACAATCCCGCTGGAAAAAACTACAAGAACTTCGAGGATTTTTTGACACAGCGCACGGCAGGGCAGCCGTTTTGTTTTTGGTTTGGAAGCAGCGACCCGCATCGCCCGTATCAAAAAGGAACTGGCAAAGCCGCAGGTCTAAGCGCAGAAGCCGTCAAAGTGCCGCCTTATTGGCCTGACAATCAGGAAGTAAGAGAAGATATACTCGACTATTACTTTGAAGTGGAGCGTTTTGACCGGGAGGTAGGTTTGATTGTCAAAAAACTGGAAGAAATGGGAGAGCTGGACAATACACTCATTGTGATGACCTCTGACAACGGAATGCCTTTTCCAAGAGCCAAAGCAACGGTCTATGATGCGGGTACAAATCTGCCTTTGATGATGTATTGGAAAAACCAAATCAAACCTCAGCGAACGGCTTCATTTGTGAGTTTCATAGACTTAGCTCCTACTTTTTTAGAGATTGCGGGGGTTAAAGTTCCCGATACGATGACGGGAAAGAGTGTTTGGCCACTGCTCAACAATCAAACCAAAAACCATCGAAATGAAGTTTTTGTAGAACGCGAGCGTCACGCGAACGTACGTCACGGAAATCTAAGTTTCCCCGTTCGGGCGATTCGTACCAAAGATTATTTGTACATCCAAAACCTTGCTCCCGACCGTTGGCCTGCGGGCGACCCGCAACTTTGGCATTCGGTGGGGGCGTACGGAGATGTGGACGACGGGCCTACCAAACAAGAGATTTTGAAAGATTCGATTCAGTACAAAGCCTTCTACGAATGGTGTTTTGGCAAACGGCTTTCGGAAGAGTTGTACGATTTGAAAAACGACCCTTCTCAAATCAAAAACGTGGCTCAATCAACAAAATACAGCAAAATCAAAAACGAATTATCGCTAAAACTTAGCAATTGGCGCACGCAGACCCAAGACCCTCGTGTGGCCAACCAAGCACCATTTGAAACCTATCCCTATTACGGCGAAGGCGTAAAACGGTGAGTTATCGTGGCACGACTGAGACATACTCGCTTCTAATGAGGTTATAAGTCTCAGTCGTACCACGAATGATTTTACAGAACATCCAATTAAAACAATGACAATGGGACGTTTTTTGATGGGTTTGGGTGTTTTGACACTCGTTTGGGCGTGTGAAACTACTTCGCTCCCGCCCGATGTGGCAGCCGCCTACGCGACCCTTCCCGAAGAAATGGATTACAACAAGCACGTCAAACGTATTTTGTCGGACAAATGCTTTGCGTGTCACGGACCCGATGCCAAAAAGCAAAAAGCCAATCTTCGCCTTGATGTGGCCGAAGTGGCCTACGCCAGAGAAACCGAATCGGGCTTCAAAGCCATCAACCCTGGGAGTGCCACCAAGAGCGAGTTGGTGCGTCGCATCCTTAGCCATGACCCCGAAACCATCATGCCCACGCCCGAGTCGCATTTGGTGCTGACACCCCACGAAAAAGCGGTTTTGGTCAAATGGATTGAACAAGGGGCTGCGTATAAACCACATTGGGCGTTTGTGACTCCCGAAAAAAAATCAGCCCCTGACCTGAACGATGGTTGGGTCAAAAATGACATTGACCGATACATCGCAGAGACAAGGCATGCCTTGTCTCTAAAACAAAAAATGTTTGCCCCGCAGGCCGACCGTGAAACGTTGATTCGTCGCCTCAGTTTTGACATTCGGGGCATAGCACCGTCGGTGACCGAAATAGACGCTTTTGTCAGTAGCAAAGACCCGCGTGCCTACGACAAACTGATTGATAACTTTCTGGCATCCAAGCACTACGGCGAGCGAATGTCGGCTTATTGGCTCGATGTGGCGCGTTTTGCCGACAGCAACGGCTACCTCGACGACAAGCACATTGACATGAGTCCGTGGCGCGATTGGGTAGTGAGTGCCTACAACCGCAACATTCCCTTCGACCAATTTGTGACCTGGCAGTTGGCGGGGGATTTGATGCCCCGCGCCACCCAAGAGCAGATTTTGGCGACGGGGTTCAACCGAAACCATAAACAAAATACCGAAGCGGGCATCATCGAAGAAGAGTTTAGGGTGGAGTACGTGGTGGACCGTACCAACACCCTCGGCGCGGCTTTTCTGGGCTTGACGCTCGGCTGTGCCAAGTGCCACGACCACAAATACGACCCCATCAGTCAGAAAGATTACTATTCGTTGTATGCGTTTTTCAACAGCACGTTTGAGAAAGGCAGTTCCAACTACGGCGGTACGGATATGGTGGCGGGGCCAACGCTACTGCTCACTACACCCGCGCAGGAGAAAAAAATGGGGGAGCTGAAAAAGCAGATTGAACGATTGGAGGAGAAAGTTTGGATTGCAAATCCACAGTCCAGTAGGGCGGGGGCAACTGTTGCCCCAGTACAAATCTTGTCCAGCTCAAAACTTTCCCAAAAAATCGTTGCCAAGCTGGAC
>JALOLW010000467.1 GCA_025455795.1 Spirosomataceae bacterium | reverse complement strand
GGATAGAAATTACAACGTTGAAGTTACGGTTACGATTCCTGCGGAGAGCTATACTTGGCTGGTAGTAGAATAGTACTGGGGCGTAGTAGGTAAGATTAGCTACCCTTGTTTTTTAAAAGTATCTTTGAACATGATGATGCTGGTATATAAAATCACCATCAAGACGCAAGATAAGTGCACTCCAAATGATTGTTATCATCGTAGCCTTGGCTTTTATGGGTCGTTGCCAACGAGCCTTTGGGGTCAAACTCAATCAAAATATGGCTGATTTGCCCGTCCATCAAATCACGACACAGCCTGCCAATGCGTAAAGAAGCGGTGCAATGTGAACTCGAAGGTCCGCGCATCACTGGACCAATGACATCGTTGAAGATACTGGGATAGGTGTTCATTGCAAAATGAGTAAGAGTTGGAAGTAAAAATGGTTTGAAGCCCTATTCGTCAATAGTAGTTTCGATCATTTTGCTAATTTACCACAAAAATTGTCAGAGTACCGAAAGTTTTCTGTAACAATTTGGATTCGTTCTTGAAATCGCGGATACACACAAAAAAAAACAAGCTCCAACTAAAAGTCGAAGCTTGTCTAACCCATACAGCCATTTTAAAAAATCGTACAACTAACGTTCTATATCTTTACTTATTGTGTGCCTTTATTTTTGATTGTCTTAGCAAATAAACACACATTTTTGATTAAAAAGTTCCACGGCGACGATCCCTTTTATCTTCGCGACGGTCGCGGCGATTTTCACGACGGTCGCGCCCATCTTCGCGGCGGTCTCTTACGTCTTCTTGCGCGTCGCGTACATCTTCACGGGCGTCGCGGATGTCTTCGCGCTTGTCCCGAATCCCGCCGTTGTGTCGGGCATCTCTGAGGTCTTCTTTGGCGTCTCTGATGTCTTCTTGTCTGTCTCTTACGTCTTCGCGGCGGTCGTGGCGGTTTTCGTGGCGGTCGCGCACGTCTTCGCGTTTATCGCGTCGGTCTTCGGCACGGTCGGCTTTAAGACGTTTGGTCTGCGCTTGCGTCACTACACTTACGCAAAAAAAGGCGAAGGCGGCTAAAAAAAGGGTGGTTTTCATGGTTGTGAATGGTTTTAAAGGTTTCTGAATTGATTTACATTCGTTAGAACAACCTCTGACCGAAAGGTTTAATGAACTGCCGTAGTTTTTGTGTGACGACACTCGGCAAAAGATTTGTCCTTGCGTAGATTTGGGCTTTTGTTCGCTTTGGTGGGTATGGTTTATTTGCTCACATAACCCTTGCGTACAGATGAAAAATTTTCTACAACGCCGCTCATTTTTGAAGGCTTCGGCCTTGATAGGTTCGGCTTTGGGGTGGTCACGCTCCGAGGCTTTTGCTGCCGCTACTGCCATAGAAACCCAAATCGAACGCGCCCACCTCGCGCCCAAACCCGTGGGGAAATCGGTGATAGGACTCAAAACACCGCCCATCGCGCAGGTACGGGTGGGGGTGATAGGGGTGGGCAATCGGGGGAGCTTTCACGTCAAACTCTTGCACGCCTGTGGTACAAAAGCCAAAATCGTGGCCGTGTGCGACATACGCGAAGAAAAAGTCAATAAAACCAAAGAGTGGCTCGAAAAACAGGGCGTGAAAGACGTAACCTACTATCACACCAAACCCGACGCTTGGAAAGAAATGTGCCGCCGCGACGACCTCGACTTGGTGCTGATTGCCACGCCCTGGGAAGACCACACGCCGATGTGTGTCTATGCCATGCAGCAAGGCAAACACGGCGCCACCGAAGTGCCCGCTGCTTATACGCTCGACGATTGTTGGAAGCTCGTCAATACGGCCGAACAGACCCAACGCAACTGCATCATGCTCGAAAATGTCTGCTACGGCGACGAAGAACTTTGGCTACTCAATATGGCCCACCAAGGCGTTTTTGGCACACTTACCTACGCCGAATGTGCCTATATTCACGATTTGCGCGAGTCGCTTTTTAGCAAAACCACCTACTACAATCAATGGCGAATCCGCCACAACTTGGCGCGGGCGGGCAATCTGTACCCCATGCACGGTCTTGGCCCCGTGGCGCAGTACATGAACATAGACCGGGGCGACAGGTTCAAGCATTTGGTGGCAATGAGTAGCCTCGAAGCCAGTTTGAGTGAGGATTCAAACGTTTTGGCCGACCCCACCAACGAGTTTTACAATCGCAAAAATTTCAAACGGGGCGATATGAGCAACACGCTCATTCAGACACACTTAGGACGCACGATTTTGGTACAGCACGACGTGGTCACGGCGCGTCCGTACAGCCGAATCAACGCCCTGGCAGGCACCAAGGCTTTCCATACTGGCTACCCGAGCAGAATGTCTATGAAAGGCAAAGGACATGAGTTTTTGAAGGACGAAGACTACAAAGCCCTCAAAGAACAATACAAACACCCGATTTGGGAAAAAATGAAAGCCGAAATCGCCAAAAATGGTGGTCACGGTGGGATGGACTTTGTGTTGATTTACCGACTGATAGACTCGTTCAATCGCGGGGTGCCGCTGGATATGGACGTTTATGACGCAGCGGGTTGGTCGTCGGTGACACCGCTGTCGGCCCTGTCTATCGAAGGGGGCAATGTCCCCGTCAAGTTTCCCGATTTTACGCGGGGACGCTGGCAAGAAGCAAGAAAATTGGGCATATTGACCGATGTCAAATGAAAAACTGCCGTTGAGTTTTGTACGTCAGCCCGCCTGACCCAAAACCCGTGTGGTGTGTAGTGCAGTCTGATTATTTTTGATGTAATTCAAGCTGCTCCAATTTTGCACTATCGTTGGTTGCATTCCAGACAACGGAAAAGCATTAGCAAAAAAGCGGGTTAAAAACCGGCTCTCAGCGTAGTTGCCCGCTCGACGACTGGGGCGGCATTCCGCAACTGCATAACAAAAGAAAAAGGTTTGGTGAGCACTCACCGCTACCGAAGGTTTCGTTCAATCCCGATGGCTATCGGGACTTCATGGCTTGGCTTTCAGCCACCACGAAACCTTAGTTATTGGCGGCTGCCCTTCTTTTGTGTCGTCCGTTATGTGTCAATTATTTCAAAACAATAAATGGTAGATTATCTTTGTTCCTGTCAAAATATTGCTGTAAGCTTCATAGATAGTTTGAGGCGACAGCCCCAATCGCTCGGCTTCATTGGCAGCTTGTTGAAAATACCGAAGGGCGGCAGTGTAGTTGGTTTTGTAATAATTGAGCGTAGCTCGGTTGCGGGTATTGGCGTATTTG
>JALOLW010000067.1 GCA_025455795.1 Spirosomataceae bacterium | reverse complement strand
GCAGGGTCGTAGGTAGTATTGCCATTGGCATCGTATTGGTAGGCCCCCGTTCCCCCAGAGGGGGCTTTATATCCGATGGGGTTGTTCGTAGCATCGGCTATGCTTTGTATTTTAGAAGAAAGAACATTGGTATAGCTATAAGCCAGATTGTCAATGTTTTGCAGTGTCCAATTTCCTGCGCTTTTCACTAAATCGCTGCGAGTCAAGGTACTGAAATTTCCCAAGACATCTTTGTAGCTGTAGCTTTGGGCGTGTGTACCGTTGGTGGCAGCGATGAGGCGTTGCAAGCCGTCGTAAGTATAGGTGTAGTTTTGAAGGGCAAAGCCTCGGTTCTGGATTTTTTGGCTATTGATGTTGCCATTGGCGGCATAGTTTAGCTCCATCGCAAAGAGGTCATTGGCCGAGTTTTCGTTGGGTATGTCGTTGGCGGTCAGGCCGATACCGCCCGCACCCGTACTGCCATCGTTGATTTGGTGCAAAAAGCCGTTGGGATAGTAGGTGTAGTTGAGCGTCTGCAAATTGCCCCCTATTTTTTGGGTGAGGGCTTGGTCGAGCGGGTTAAAAGCGGTGGTTTCTTCCACCGTTTTGGTGCTGCCCTCAAAGCCAAACTCCCGTTTTGTGGGTCGCCCGCTGTGGTCGTAGGTGTTGGTCTGCTGCGTGGCGTAGGTCGTGCCATTGACCGTTACGTTGGTGTTGATACCCGTCAGTGCATCTTGTCCATTGTAGGTCATTTGGCCCGTCATGGCTGTGGCACTGCCAATAGACAGCGGGTGGTTGCTTTGGTAGTGCGTGGGGCGGTGATATACATCAAAAGCCGTGATTTCGCGCGTGATAAAACTCGCCGTTGGGCTGCCGTTGGCATCCAGCAGGGCCGTCATCGTTTTGTAGGGCTGCCCAAAACCCAGTCCTGCCGTCGTTTTGTAAAACGTTTCCGTGAGCGTGTTGGTGATTGTACTGCTGTTGAGTCCTGATACATAGCCCGTTTGGGTGACACGCCCATAATCGTCCATCACGCTATGCACCACGGGCTGAAAGCCGTCTTTGTAGTGGGTGAGTAGGTCGCGGCTGTCATAGACCATTTGGATTGGACTCTTTTCGGGGATTTTTTTGGTGAGCAGGTTGTTGCGCCCGTCGTAGGTGTAGCTGTAAATATAGTCGGTGTCGGTCAGGTCGCGCCCGTGCGGTAGCACCGTAAGCAGGTTGTCGCGCTCGTCGTAGTGGTAGTTGGTTTCGTTGATAAGCGGGGCTTGGCCTATTTCGGTCTTGCGGGTGCGTCCGCGCGTGTCGGTGTATGTACGATTGATTTCGGCGAGGGGGTTGGTGCGGGTGGTCGTCCATTGGTGGGTGCTGTTTCCGTAGCTGAGGGTGGTCGTTCCCAAAGGTGCGGGGGCTTGAATACTGACCGCCCGCGCCAGCGGCGAGTCTTCGTAGGTGTAGGTAGTGGCTGCGCCTGTGCTAAAAAAGCCAGGCAAATAGGTTTTTTTGACGCGCCCTGCCCCGTCATACTCGGTACGGGTGGTGACGTTGTCCATCCCAAAACCATAGCCAATGCGGTAGGTGGAAATAGGTCTGCCCAATCCATCAAATTCTTGCTGAGTGGTGAAGGTGGGTCCCCCTGCGAGTTGGCGTTGGACATCCACCACACTCGACCCTGGGCTATAATCGTAGCCAAAACTGGCCATGTCTTTGCCGTTGTAGCGGTTGATTTGACTCGGTCGGCTGAGGCCGTCGTAGCTGTATTGGGTAAAAAGCCCGTTGGGTTCGGTGTATTTTTGGAGCAGGGCGGTGTTGGGGTGGTAGTCGTATTTCCACTCAAAATCGCTGTACGTTTTTTGGGTGAGCAGGTCGCCCGCCCACGTATATGCCTCTGATAACCAGCCGCGTTGGGTCAGTGCCGTAGGGTTGCCGTGCGCTCCGTAGTTATCAAAAGTCACATCGGTTTCCCAATCGGCCAGGTCGGTGTTCCATGATTGGATCGTTTGAGGACGCGGAAAACCCGAATAAATACTGTAGTTGGTTTTGAGGCCGCTCACTTGGCTACCGTTGATGTAGCGGCGGTGTTCGAGCAGGGTATGGGTCATGCCCTCGGCAAGCAGGTCGGTTTGGTTGAGGTCTTGGGGGTACTGGTAGGTAAGTTTTTCGAGCGTACCGTCGGGGTGGGTGGTTTGGCTTTCTACGGGTAGCAGGTGGGCGTTGTCGCCGCGATAGCTGTGGGTGGTGTGGAGGCTTAGGCCGTCTTTGTGGGTCTCGACCGAGGCCAACCGAAACGGACGGGTTTGGATTTTGTAGCTTTTCCAAAGGCCGATGGGCGTATTGTCGGCTGCCGTGGCCCAGTAGGCTTTCACCATCGTTCCCGTGCTGTTTTGATAGGTATCACTTTGGGCAGTATTGACGGTATAGGCCAAAGCCGTACCCCCGCCGTTGCGTTGGGAGTGGGTGGCAAGTTGCCCCGTGCTTACGCCCGCACGAGGGGGGGCGTAGGGATAGGTCACGGGGATGTCGGCTGGCTCCATGAAATAGGTATATTGCGTATAGCCCGCGCCTGATACGTACTCTTTGACACTCTCGTAGCCCAAATGATACCCTTCAAACGAGTACAGGGGGACGTTGCTTTCATCAAACCAAAAATGGGTGATAATATTGCTGCCCGTGGGGTTGGGTGAACAGGGGCTGGAACTGCTGTTGTAAATAAAACTGTACGTAGGAAGATTATAGAGCTTGCCGCTCGACTGCCCGTTGATGTTGGCATCGTCGTAGTTGTAGGTTTTCACTACGTCGTTGACCTCATTGAGTCCGTCGTGGTGGGTGATTTTTGCAATTCTCAAGCCGCCTACATCCAGGTTGCCTGTCGCCTGTTCACTCCAAATATAGTAAAACTTCAAAGAAGCCCCAGTTTTCAAAAAATTGAAATCAAAATGGTACTCCACGCCGCTTTGCAACGATGGGAACAGGTCTTTGAGTTTGCCTTTGATGGTGGTTTGTGAAGCAATATTGTTGTTACAATTGGCATTAAAACCTACTGGAGAATCAATAGCCGTATGATTGCTATGTACAAAGGGCTGCCAATTGCCATAGTTGCCATTTTCGCCATTGCAACAAAACAGGCCAGGAGCACCACTAACGCCGACTTCCAACTCAAAATATGCAATATCTATGTCCGTAAAAGTGATGGGGTTGGTTTCAACATTGATAAGATTCTCGCTACAAGCGTCACCCGAAAAAGTAAAGGGATAAGGGGTAATGGTTTTGAAGGTTTCGGCTCCGTAGTACAAATTCGGCCCGTATTCAAACTTACTATGCCCCCCTGTGGGATAGGTTATTTTGTTCAACATTCCTATTTGTATTTTTTGCCACTGTGAAACTCGTGTAGCTCCGCCCTCAAAATCATAGACTGGCACACCATACGCGGTGTAACTCACTTCGGTAAAGGGGATGTTGTAGTGGAAGTTTTTGTTGGTAAAGTAGCCGTTGAAATACCCCCAATGGTCTATGGCCGCCGAGAGGCGCGTGGGGTAATAGTCACCAGCAAAATCGGGATGGATGAAATACTCAAACGTATAGGCAGGAATACTGACGCTGTTGTCGCACTTTTTTTCTTGGACACTGAGTAGTTTGAGCCGTTTGTCCATGGCCGACACGCCGCTGTTGTGGGCGGTGTTGTCTTGAAAATAATCGTAACTCAACTCAAATTTCTTGCAAAAGGTGGCGTTTGACTTGACTTCTACGTACCCCAACCGATGGCAGTTGTGGCTTCCTACCAACGGGTCGGAGACATCTTGCCGCAGGTCGCCTTCTTCAAAATTGATTTCTTCGCGGGCGCAGGAAGTACTCATTTTGGTTAGCCGATGACTCTCCATCTCCAACCATTGGTAGCGGTAGCCATTGGCAGTCAATATCCCGTTGCGGTTGCGCATGGGGTATCGGTATTTTTCCTGCTCGTAGGTGTAGCTGATGCTGTAATTGTCGTCGGCAGAGACAATCTTTTTGAGCTTCCAGTCGGTAGCTGACCAAAAGTTGGAGTCATTCACCCGCGAAATAGCTATCGCCGCGTTGCCGTCGCCGATGTCGCCGTACAGGTATTGGGTGCCGTCGGGAAGGGTGATGGTAAAGGTTTTGAGGTTGCGCGGGTTGCTGGGGGTGCCGTTGAGGGTGTAGCTTATTTTTAGGTCGCTTTGCGGTACTTGCACCACCGTACCTGCCGCATTGATGTAAAATTTGCCGTTGTAGCCCCCCGCATTGAACGAAAATATATCGGGTTCGCCGTCGAGTTGGGCGTTGAGCACTTGGTTGAGCGGGTTGCCTCCGTTGGTATGCTGTACGCAGCCGCCCGATTCGCTCCAACCACTCCCTTGAAACATGTAGCCTCCAAGTAGTTCATCTTCAATACTTTGTACGGTGCGGCTCACAAAACCGCCCGTTTGTAAGCTCCAACCCGCTCCTACCCACGAGGCGGTTTCGCCGACTTTGAGGCCCGAACTGTGATAACTCAACGTCACATCGGCACTCAATGGCCCGCATCGGAGTGTGTGGATAGGCACGGGGACGTTCATCGCGCCCGTGAAATGACCCACGGGGAGGTCGCCGTATCGGCCCAACGACGCGCCATCGGGCGATGGCATCTGTACCGAACCGACGCGATTATTTTTGGCTTGACTATACACTTCAAGCCATCCCCAACTCAATAGCCACAAAAGCAAGTAGAAAGCTCGCATATTTCTTGATAGTTTTAGCGGGTACAATCTTCCCAAACAAGTAATTCTCTGCGCCTTGTTCGCAGTTCTTGTTGCATTTTTTCCTTTTGACCTTGCGTAAACATACACAGGTCGGCATCGGGGGTGTTGTCCATGAAGTTGATGTTCATTTGATACACCACATACCGATAGCACAAACTCAACGCCTTGCCCGCTTGCAGCGTGGGCGCGCTGTGGGTAGGGGTGTCGGGTATGCCGTCGTCTTCGCAGCCGCCCCAACCCCACAAGTCCATCAGTCCCAAATAGTTACCCATCAAGTGGGTTAAAGTTTTGCCTTTGTTGTAGCGCGATTCTTTGAGTGCTTCGCGTTCCACGTACTCTTGGTCTATCACGATGCCATCGGTGTCGAGTGGCAAGCCTGGCAGTTGGGCATAGCCCGCGCCCGAGGCCAAATTGCAGACCCATATATTGATGATTTTGGCGGGGGTCAGGGCATCTGCACCGCCTGTTTTGGCTGATTTGACCGATTGAAACGATTTGAACTCGGTGCTATCGGTCAAAACAAAATCAACACTGAATTGAGAACAGAATGTGATGCCTGTGTCGGTGGCCAAATGTCCGTACAGGTGGCGAGTATGGGCGGAGTTTTCAAAGGTTTTACCGTTGAAATCTCGTATCAAGGTCTGAAGCTGTTTTTCAATGTCGCCTTTGGTGAGCCGTGTTTCGCTGGTTTTATGGTTCACAATATGAAATGCCAATTTCAACAACAATGGGCGGGTGTCGCTATTGGTAGCAAGGCTCGACAAATTGGGAGTCACTTTAAATCCTGCTCGTTCCAAGGATTGCTTGTAGGCAGCGTTCAGGTAGCTGCGATAAGGTTGGCCCCGCAAATGTAACGTCGTAATACCCAACGCTAAAATCAGCATCAAATGAAAATTGTAACGCTTATTCATTGAGAAAGAGGTGTTTGGTAACACTAACTCATTTACGATTCCTATTTATTCATAGTTCAAGTATAATAAAACAATTTTTCAATGACAAATATGTAATTACTTTTTTTTCAAATTACTTTCTACTTGCCTCAAAATGGGGCAAATACGAAATAAAATCTTACTGCAAAAAGTAGCTCTACGAGTGAAAAGTCTCCGTGAAAAACACGGAGTAACGCAGGAAGTATTTTATTTTGATACAAATATTCACATTGGACGAGTTGAAACAGCGCAAGTGAATATTACGATTAGCACTCTGGACGTTATTTGCCAATATTTTAATGTTAGCTTAGAAGAATTTTTCTCAGAACTTTAAAAAGCCTTTTCGGCGTAATAATCTTCATATTTTCAGTCGCTCTATCAAATTGCCGCCTAACTTTGCAAAATTAAGCACTTGATTACTCATGATTTCTTACAACCCCAAAGACTGGTGGAAGCTCATTTTTGCGTTTCACCGGAGCGATTCGTTTCGGATGCTGCTGCCAGGCATGATGGGCGTGGCGGTCTATACGGGTGTGGTGGCGTACCTCGAAAACGACGTGTTTCATGCCTCCTTCAAAAACACGACCATCGTACATTCCTTGGTTGGCTTTGTGCTTTCGATGTTGTTGATTTTCAGGACAAATACCGCCTACGAGCGTTGGTGGGAAGGCCGTAAACTTTGGGGGAGTTTTGTGAACAATTCCCGCAACTTGGCCCTCAAACTCCACGCTTTTTTGCCCACAGATGCCACTGCCGACAGGACGTTGTTTCGTACTTTGATTGTCCACTTTATCTACGCTTCCAAAGAACACCTGCGGGGCCACCTCAATCCTCAAAAACTCACACCCGTGGGGCCGTACGATGCCGTGTATTTTGGGCAACACAAACACGTCCCTAATCAGATTTTGAAAGCGATTTTTGTTGAAATCAACCGTCTTTATCAAACCAGCGTCATCACAGGCCACCAACTCATCGTCTTGAACGCCGAACTTCAATCGTTTGCCGACAACCTCGGCGCGTGTGAGCGCATCAAGCGCACCCCCATCCCATATGCGTACAGTTTATTTCTCAAAAAAATCATCTTTCTGTACGTTTTTACGATGCCCATCGGCTTTGTCTTGGACTTCAAATACTGGGCTATTCCCATCGTGACGCTGGTATTTTATGCGTTTGCGAGTATCGAAGTGATCGCCGAAGAAATCGAAGACCCGTTTGGTACAGACGCCAACGACCTCCCCACCGATGCGATTTACGACACAATTAGAGACAATTTGAAAGAAATTTTGTAGGACATTTTTGTACCTTTGCCAAACTTTCGCTTCCGCTATACCATGTCGCAGCTTTCGGTTAGGCACTTATTGGGCATCAAAAACCTCACAGAATCTGACATTTACACGATTTTAGACACCGCCAAAGAGTTTAAGGAGGTCATCAATCGGCCTATCAAAAAAGTACCTTCGCTGCGGGACGTGACCATTGCCAACGTTTTTTTTGAGAACTCGACCCGCACCCGGCTCTCGTTTGAGTTGGCCGAAAAACGCCTCTCTGCCGATGTCATCAACTTTTCCTCGTCGGGCAGTTCGGTCAAAAAAGGTGAAACCCTGCTTGACACTGTCAACAACATCTTGGCCATGAAAGTAGATATGATTGTGATGCGCCACAGCAGTCCAGGGGCGCCACACTACTTGGCCGAGCGCATAGAAGCCAACGTGGTCAATGCGGGCGACGGCACGCACGAGCACCCCACGCAGGCGTTGTTGGATGCGTTTTCGATGCGCGAAAAATTGGGTGATTTGGCAGGCAAAAAAATCGCCATCATTGGTGATATTTTACACTCTCGGGTGGCTCTTTCCAATATTTTCTGTCTCAAAAAACTCGGCGCACAAGTGCGCGTATGCGGCCCTACTACGCTGATTCCCAAATACATAACATCGCTGGGTGTAGAAGTGAGTCACGATGTACAAGATACACTCCGCTGGTGCGATGCCGCCAACGTCCTCCGTATTCAGTTGGAGCGTTTGCAGGTCAAATATTTCCCCAGTTTGCGGGAGTATTCGCTCTATTTTGGCATCAATCGGCAGATGCTCGACGACCTCGACCGTGACATCGTGTTGATGCACCCCGGCCCCATCAATCGGGGCATTGAGCTCACTTCCGACGCCGCCGACTCCCGCCAAAGCATCATCCTACAACAAGTCGAAAACGGCGTGGCCGCTCGCATGGCTGTGCTGTATCTTTTGGCACAGCACTGATAATCAATGCTTTTCGACGATAGTTACCAGACCATTGCCCAGCCCGTTGAGGGATTCTTTCGCGACCGTGGTAGTAAGTTTTTGGCGTTTGCCTACCCTATCAAAACCGAAGACGACGCCAAGCAACACCTCCATGCCCTGCGCGAACTCCACCCCAAAGCCAATCACCACTGCTACGCTTACAGGCTCGGGTTGGACCGAAACCACTACCGCGCCAACGACGACGGCGAACCCGCAGGCTCGGCGGGAAAGCCCATCCTCAATACGCTTTATGCCCACGATTTGACCAATGTGCTGGTGGTTGTGGTAAGGTATTTTGGGGGTACACTACTCGGCGTGCCAGGGCTTATCAATGCCTACAAAACCGCCGCTGACGATGCCCTCACCCAAGGCACAATTCTCGCGCAGCACCTGCGCGACGCTTACGCACTCACCTACGCCTACGAGCAAATGAACGAAGTAATGAAGGTAATAAAACAATTTGACCTACCCGTTCAAAACCAACAGTTTGACAATCAGTGTACTTTCACAACCGAAATTCGTAAAACGCTCCTCAATCAAGTTTTGGGACGATTAGAAAAAATTGAAGGATTGGAAGCACAATATTTAAGAACGATTTGATTGTTCAATCCGCAAGAACCTCTTTTTGTTTTATCTTTGTTGGGTCATAGTTGTTTTTAACTCACAAACCCCTCAAAATCAGATGAAAAAGTTACTTACGTGGACATTTTTGCTTCTTAGTGTTCAAGTTTTTGCCCAAGTCAAAGGGGCTTGGGAGCAGCCTTTGAGCGGCGGTGGCAAAGCCGTGATGATTTGCGCCGACAACTACTTGATGATAGCTCGCTACCAAGAAAAACAGTTTATCAACACCGAAGGCGGTACGTACAGCATTGCCAAAGGCCAACTGACCTACACCTGTGAATTTCACTCTGCCGATTCTTCGCAAGTGGGCAAAAGCACCGCGATTGACCTACAAATCAACAAAAAAGTGATAAAATCTAAAGTTTGGGGCAATTGGACCAACGTGGACGATGCCAACACCCCCGCTGCGGCCAACTACCGCATCACAGGTCGCATGGGCAACGATGGCAAAATCACAACCATGCAACGTGGTGCTCGCAAAACCCTCAAAATGCTCACTGGCACGCGCTTTCAGTGGGCGGCTATCAACCCCGAAACCAAGCAGTTTTCGGGTTCGGGCGGTGGTACTTATACCATCAAAGACGGAAAATACACCGAAACTATTGCGTTTTTTAGCCGTGACAACACCCGCGTGGGCGCGTCGCTCACTTTCGACTACGAACTCAAAGACGGCAAAGACTGGCACCACAGCGGCCTCAGCAGCACGGGCAACAAGATTTACGAAGTTTGGAGCAAGGAACAGTAGCCCACAACCCACACCATCCAAATGAAAATTACTTTTTTTTCCACCCAATCTTACGACAAACAGTACTTCAACGCTTGCAATCAAACCCACGAGCTACACTATGTGGACGCGCTATTGGACGAAAACACGGTCTTGCTCGCTCAAAACAGCCAAGTGGTGTGTGCTTTTGTCAATGATAAACTCAATGCAAACGTCATATCCACGTTGGCACAAATGGGGGTAGGACTTGTGGCCATGCGCTGCGCTGGCTACAACAACGTGGACCTAAACGCCGCCCACCAACACGGCCTGACGGTAGTGCGCGTACCTGCCTACTCGCCACACGCAGTAGCCGAGCATACCCTCGCCCTGATTCTGACCCTCAACCGCAAGACCCACAAAGCCTACAACCGGGTGCGAGAAGGCAACTTTTCGCTGGAACGACTAATGGGTTTTGACCTCTTTGGCAAGACGGTCGGGGTGATAGGTACGGGCAAAATCGGGATGACTTTTTGCCGTATCATGCGCGGGCTGGGCTGCTCGGTGCTGGCGTATGATGTCGCCGAAAACGAGGAACTTCTTGCCGAAGGAATCCAATATACTTCTTTGACGGCGTTGTTGGAAGCATCCGATATTGTGTCGCTCCACTGTCCGCTCAACGACGCCACGCGGCACCTTATCAATGAGCAATCGCTGCAAAAGATGAAAAAAGGGGCCATGCTTATCAACACGGGTCGAGGTGGCTTGATAGATACCAAAGCCGTGATTCAATCTTTGAAAACGGGGCATTTGGGCTACCTCGGCCTTGATGTATATGAGCAAGAAGACAAGCTGTTTTTCCGCGATTTTTCGGAGTCTATCATCCAAGATGAGCTGATTTTGAGGCTCATGTCTTTTCCCAATGTGCTGGTCACGGCCCATCAAGCGTTTTTTACGGACGAGGCCATGACCGAAATCGCCCAAACCACTTTGCAGAGCGTGGATTGCTTTGAGAAAGGCGCGGTGTTGGCACATAAAGTGGGGTAGGTAGCATTTTTCCAAAACCACCAACTCAGGAAATGCCGCCGTATTCATCAACTAACCTCCAATAATTGTAGATTTGCAGAAACAATTCAAACAACCCAAACGCTTCTCATCACGCAATGCAAATCGCTCAACTCTATGACTGTTTTCGCGCCTGTACGGGCGTTTCGACCGATACCCGCCAAATCACCGACGGCTGTCTGTTTGTAGCACTTCGAGGCGATAAATTTGACGGAAACCTTTTTGCCAAAGATGCCTTAGAAAAAGGGGCCAAATACGTCATCGTGGACAACCCCGACGTGGCGACCGGCGAGCGGTATTTGTTGGTAGAAGATAGCTTGGAAGCCCTGCAACAATTGGCCAATTACCACCGTCGTCAGCTCCAAATCCCCGTGGTAGGCTTGACGGGGTCCAACGGCAAAACCACCACCAAAGAATTGATTGCGGCGGTGTTGTCCAAAAAATTCAAAACTTACGCCACCAAAGGCAATCTCAATAACCACATCGGCGTACCGCTCACGCTGCTGGCTATCAACGACAACTACCAAATGGCGGTGGTCGAAATGGGGGCCAATCACCAGAAAGAAATCGCGCTGTTGAGTAGCATTGCCGAGCCTACGCACGGCCTCATCACCAACATCGGCAAGGCGCATTTGGAGGGTTTTGGGGGAATTGAGGGCGTCAAAATCGGCAAGGGTGAGTTGTACGATTGGCTGGCGAAGTCGGGCGGAACGGTCTTTATCAATGCCGCCAACGCCACGCTTGTGTCCATGAGTCAACAACGGCAGTTTGCCCACCAAGTGATGTATTTGGCCAATGATACCGCACCTAAATTATTGGAAGACAGCCCGTTGGTGATTTACCAAACCCCCGACGGCCAACGCATCCAAACGCACCTGACGGGCAAATACAACTTTGAAAACATCGCCGTGGCATTGGCGATTGGGCAGTATTTTGGCGTACCCGATGCCGACGCGCACCAAGCCGTGGCTGAGTACAATCCGACCAACAACCGCTCGCAAATCGTGCAGAAAGGCAGCAATACCATCATCATGGATGCCTACAACGCCAACCCGTCTTCGATGGCGGCGGCGATTGAGAATTTTGGCAAACTCCACGCCCCTCGCAAAATGGTGATTTTGGGCGATATGCTCGAACTCGGCGACGAATCGCCCGCCGAGCATTTGGCAATGGGCCAACTCATCGCGCAGCAAAACTTCGATTTGGTGATTCTCGCGGGCAAACTCATGCAAGACGCGCTGCCTGCCCTGCCCAAAGCCTATTATTTTCCCGATAAATTTTCGTTGCACAACTGGATTGTAGATCACCCCCAACAAGATACCCACATCCTCATCAAAGGCTCGCGCGGTATTGGCCTGGAGACCGTCGTGCCGTATTTGTAGCTGTTTGTATTTACTCAAAAATTTAACCTAAAACGATGCAAAAGCCTTTACTTTTATTGCTACTCGCTATTTCGACGGTAGCGGTTGCCCAAAAAAAGCCCAAAAAAGTAGCCACCAACATCCCCGCGCCCGTGGAAAAAAAATCACTGACGCACGATGTGTATGATTTTTGGAAAGATATTCCTGAGCGCGTGGTGAGCCACAACGGTCAGTGGTTTGGCTATGCCCTCAATCC
>JALOLW010000066.1 GCA_025455795.1 Spirosomataceae bacterium | reverse complement strand
AGGGAGTGACACCCGTAACCCGCCACTCAAAGCAGTCGCATCGTTTCCCAATCTCCCACATCTTTCAAATACAAAAAATCCAACAAAATCCCATTGACGTTGTTGATGCGGCGGTGGCCTTCCACAAACGGCAGCACCTCCGTCACGATGCGCTCATGCTCAGAGGCTTCGCCCATGTTGCGGTCGTTGTAGGCCATGATTTGAGGGTAGGAGAGGGGGATTTCGCAGTAAAAATAATACATGGCCTCGTCGCTGGTACCCGAGGACGGGTGAGCAGGAAAATCCAACAACCGCACCAACTGATGCTCGCTGACTTCGATGCCCGTTTCTTCCCATACTTCACGGGCGGCCACTTTGGCGGCATCCGATTCGCTGTCGAGCATACCCGCAGGATGCTCGTAGGTGAGCGAGCCGTCGCAGATGCGGCGTTGCTTCACGAGGAGTTGGTATTTTTGTTGGGTGTCTTGGTCTATCAAACACACCAACACGCACACCACTTCGCCTTTCAAAAAGCATATCGGTGGAATTTTGTGGCCTTCGGGCGTGGTAGCATCGAGCAGGAGCAGCGCAAAAAGCACTTCGCCTTTGTGGTTGTGGCGGGTGTAAATATGTTCTACTTGGTGGATTTCTAAGCCGTTTCGCTCCAAATGCCGTTTCCACAGCTTAAATTTGTGCGAATCAAAAACGTTTTCTTTTGTCATAATGGAACTTACTATTTCGACCCCCGCTATTTTGTTTTCGACGGTTTCGTTGATGATGATTGCTTTTACCAACCGCTACTTGGCGATTGCGAGTTTGATTAGAGAACTCCACGAAAAATTTCAGAAAGACGCCCACGAAAACTACGTCGCCCAAATCAAACAACTCCACCGCCGAGTCTATATCATTCGCAACATTCAGTTTATTATTGTGAGCAGCTTGTTGTTGAGTGCCATTTCGATGCTTTCGATTTATCTACAATACCAACCTTTCGCGCAGGGGCTGTTTTTTGCGGCTTTACTCCTCCAAATCCTCGCTTTGGCCCTTTCGATTTGGGAAATTTCTATCTCCATCCGCGCCCTCAAAATCGAACTCAGCGACATGGAAGAGCAACTCGGCAAACGCTTCGACCTTTTTGGCCGCCCGAAAGAGGAACAATAGACGGTTAGTGTTTTACGGTAAGCTCAATACCTATTTTGACAATTTCCTCAACCGCACCATGGATTGAATCATGGCCCGAACATCGTGGTAGTTGATTTTCCAAGAGTGACTCATATGTTTCCAAATCGGCTCGCCCTCGCGGGTCATCAGCGGCCACCACTCACCCACGGCGTGATTGATCATTTTGTCAAACACAAAACGGTGGATGTTTTCGTAGGCTTTGAAATAAATCTCATCTTTGAGGTAGCGGTAGGCATCGAGCATGCCAATGAGCATTTCGGCTTGTTGCCAAAACTCCTTCTCGCGGTCATAGACCACACCCGCGTGTGAACCTTCTACATAGACCCCGCCGTATTCCCAGTCTATTCCGTAAGTGACCGAATGACTGAATGCCTTTTGGATATTGTCGTGGTAAGTGGAGTAGGGGAGGCCGAGGATGTCGAGCGCGTGCATGAGTAGCCACGCAAACTCCGAGTTGTGGCCGTAGCTCGTATTGTCTTCGGCGGCGTTTTTGAGTCCGTCGGGGTTGAAGCGGTCCCAGCCCCACACGATGTCAAACTTGATTTGGGGAGCTACACGCCAATCAGCCCAAAACTGCGGTACGCCCGTGCCGTACTGCGGGTGCATGATGCGTTTGGTGAGCAACTCAATGATTTCCAGTAACTTTCTGCGGTGAACTTCTTTGCCCGTACACTCGTACAAGGTCGTAAATGCCTCCATCAAGTGCATATGGGCATCGAGGGTTTTGCGGTCGCCACCTGCGGCCTCAGGGCCTTTGAGCGTCCAATCACGCTCAAACATCTCGAAATACCCCCCATAGTGCGAATCTAAGGCGTATTTTTGGAGCAAATCAAAGGTTTTTTCGGCGTATTCTTGGCCGCGTGGGTCGCCCGTGGCGAGGGTGTATTCGCTCAGTGAATAAATGCAAAAACTGAGGCCATAGACGATTTTTTGGTCGTTGGTTACTTCGCCTTTGCGATTGGTCATCCAGTAAAACCCACCGTGTTCGTGGTCCCACATGTTGTTGAGGAGATAGTCCACACCGTGCCGCGCCATGTCGGCCAAGACCCCGCCTCCATAGCCCGCGCGGTGGGCCGAAGAATACGTAAACACCGACCGTGATTGGGCAATGAGCGACTTTTCGTCTTCGCCAGAGTCATGGCCGTATTGGTCAAAATGCGTCAAAAAACCACCGTTTTCTTGGTCCACGGTTCGTTTTATCCAAAAAGGCAGCAATGCGCCTGTCAAATAGGTTTCGATTTCTTGGTGGAGGGCGTTGATTTTTTCGGGAGTCATAGCAATATGTGTCTGATTTCTTGGGGTGTAGCTGTGCCTGTTTGATGGAGTTTTTGGACGGTGACCGCAGCGGCTGCATTGGCAATTTGTAAAGCCTCTTGGGGGCTTGCTTCTACTGCTTTGGTCACCGCAAAAGCCGCCAAAACGGTATCGCCCGCACCTACGGTATCAAGTGGGCCTGTGAGGGCGTAGCCGTCTTCTATACAGAGATTAACCTCACCCCTGCCCCTCTCCTCATCCGAGGAGAGGGGTATTCCCGTTGTCTGTGTTTCCACAAACAAATCGCTCGTTGAGGGCTGTGAGGACACAGCCCATGTAGGATTATCCCCTCTTGGGAGGGGAGGAGCGGAGCGACGGGGTGGGTTTGTTGTGTACAACAGTCCCCGCTCTCCGCGGGTGACAAGCACGGGGGCTTGGATGATGTTTTGTAAAATTTCGGCTTGCGTGCTGCACCATTCTTGGCTGTTTTCGATTGGGTCTAAACCCAACATTCGACCCAATTCTGCCGTATTGACTTTGAGCGTTGCCCCCCGTATTGCGTTGCCAAAATCCCTCAAGTCCGCCACAAAAAGTACGTCAGGGAATTGTTGAATCAAGTCATTGAGTTGGGCAATACGGGCAGGAGTGAGAAGTGGATTGGGAAATTGCTGATTGACAAGCACCACATCCAACTGTGGCAGTACGGCTACCAGTTGTTGAATAATTGCTTCAAAATCAGCGTTTTTGATTCGATTGTTGGTGCCAAAGTCCAGCCGATTTTGTTCGATACCCTTTTGAAGGGGTTTGGTATAAGTGCAGGTATCGGCTTGGGGTATTGCCAATAATCCATCGGTATTGACACCCAACGAATGAAGCATATACCGCATTTCGCGCCCAAAAATATCGTGACCCGTGTAGCCAAAAACTTGAATTTTTGCTACGCCAAGCGCATGAACGTTTTGGACGACGTTGCCCGCAGCCCCCAACGAGGTCTTCGGATTTTTTCCCCAGTGTACTTCTTGCTGGGTTTCGATGGAGATTTCGCCCGTAGTGGTCTGAATATCAATGTAAAAGTCCACCGCAAAGTCGCCAATGACACCGACGCGAAGCTGCTTGATTTTGTCAAAAATCTGCTCAAAACGACGTGCTTTCATTAACTTTTCGGTCTAAATGCTTTGATGATGTCGGGGTTGGTTTCGAGAAATGGCCCACCGATAAGGTCTATGCAGTACGGTACGGCAGGGAACACCGCATCCAAGCACTGACGAATGGCCGAAGGTTTACCAGGGAGGTTGATAATCAGTGATTTGCCCCGAATGCCCGCCGTTTGGCGCGATAAAATCGCCGTCGGGACGTATTGAAGACTCACTTGCCGCATCAGTTCCCCAAAGCCGGGCATCATTTTGTGGCAGATCGCCTCGGTGGCTTCGGGGGTCACATCGCGCGGGGCGGGACCCGTGCCGCCGCAGGTCACGATGAGACAGCAGCCCGCCTCGTCGGCCATTTCGACGAGGGTTTGGCTGATAAGTGCCTGTTCGTCAGGGATGACTTTATAGACAGGTTCCCACTGACTGAGGAGGTATTCGTTGAGTGTAGCCACGATGGCTTTGCCCGGGATGTCTTCGTAAATACCCGCACTCGCGCGGTCGGAGACATTGATGATGCCGATTTTAATCATAGTTTGCGGTAAAATGCCGAAAAAACGACCAAACTTAGCAGTCCCAAGCCAAACATACAAACGGGAAAAGCCAAAACCCCCAAATGTGCCAACCGACTCACCAGAAAACTCCCCAAAGCCGCGCCGAGCATTTGTAAAAAGCCCAACATGGCCGAAGCCGAGCCAGCGTTGTGCGGAAAGTCTCGAACCGCCTCGGCAATCGCCACTGCAAACATCACCCCCGAACCGCACACAAACACAAAAATGGCCGAAGTCATGGTGACAGGATTGAGAATGTGTAGCGACGGAACGGCCAAAATGAAGACACAACCTACGAAGCTAATCACAAATCCAATCAATGCTAACTGCTTGGCAGCAAAGCGATTGACGCTCCGCTGCGTGACGATGCCGCTGATGATGTAGCCCGTCACGGTGACCAGTGGGAAGAATCCAAAAGCCGCAGGACTGATGCCCATGCGGGTGATATACATATCGGGAAGCCCAGCAAAGTAGGCATAGATACAGCCCATCGTGAGGGCCGAACAGAGGGTGTAAATCAAAAATTTGCGCGACCGAAAAACAGGAAAGTATAGTTTTAATACCTCCGTCCATGAGGTTTGGGTGCGTTTTTGAAGGTTGGACTCTTTGACTACAAATACCGCCAAAGCAGTGACCAAACTGCCGTAAACGAGCGTCGCCCCAAAAGTAGAACGCCACCCCAACGACTGTTGTAAGAGCCCTCCTATGATGGGCGCAATGCCAGGGGCCAACGAAAAAATAACGCTGTACCAGGCCATGGCGGTTGTCAGGGAAGTCCCGTTGTAAGTATCACGAATCATGGCGCGGCATATCACCACCGCCGCACTCGCGCCCACCGCTTGCAGAATTCGGCCCATGATAAGTACCTGAATCGTAGGCGTAAACCAGCAAACGACCGTGCCAATCAAAAAAATGCCTAACCCAAACAGCAACGGGGGTTTGCGCCCGAAGCGGTCGGACAATGGCCCAAAAATCAACTGCAAAGGCGCGTAGGCCAACAAAAACACGGTAAGGGTAAACTGCACGTTGTCCAAAGAGGTGCGGAGCGACTGACTGATGGCTGGTAATGAAGGTAGATAAATGCTCGTGGCAAACTGACCCAACACCGCCAACGACGACACCAAAAACATAAAAGACATTGAAACGGAAGAACGCATGGTGGAGTGTCGAGGGGAGAATGCAGAGTGTCGAATGAGTTTGAAGTGTCAAATGAAGAATGTCGAATACGGGTTAATAACTCGCTTCCTCCGTTTCGTTGTACTGCACGTCCCAGGTATGGTCGGCGAGGAGGGTGACTTTGGCGATAAATCGGCTGAACTTGTAGGAGCGACCCCACTCGTTGGGAGCTACCAACGAAAGCACATCCGAACCGTCTTCTTTTTCATAGACATAATAAACCTCATTGATGATAGGCTCAAAATTCATATTGACCCGATAAATCCGCTCCGATATTTCTACTCGCTGCCGCAGGGCCTTGGCTTGTTGGGCCAAAATTGCCATTTGTTGATACACCTGATTGAGCTGACGTTCAGACTGTTGGCGCATGGCTAATACCGATTTACCTTTTACTTTGCCCATGTCGTCGGGCTTGATAACCGCCCCGCCTACCGAGTGGGCATACGCCATTAAACCAGGATTTTCGGCTACTTTGTCGGGGTTGATGGGATTTTGAATCGCTTCGTTCATTGCTAAAACATGGTTTTAATTTCAACCGCCAAAAGTAGGAGATTGTTTTAGATGAAAAACGATTTGACGGGTGTTTGCTCCAAAATAATAAACAATAGTCTGATTATTGTTAAAAAAATAGATGTTTAGTTTGAAATTTATCAAAAATAGAGACATTTTGTTTTATGCTAACCAACCCCCACATAATTGAACGGTGAGATGGCTTTGAGTTCGGCTTTGATGGCGTCAGAGACAGAGAGCGTTTCGATAAACTCGCTAATGGCCTCGGCGGTGATTTTTTCGTTTTTGCGGGTGAGGGCTTTGAGGGCCTCGTAAGGCTGCGGATAGCTTTCGCGGCGCAGCACGGTTTGAATCGCCTCGGCTACCACGGCCCAGTTGTTGGCCAAATCGGCTTGGATAGCGGCTGCGTTGAGTTGGAGTTTGCTGAGTCCACGCAAGAGGGCTTTGAGACCGATGAGAGTATGGGCAAACGGCACGCCCAAGTTGCGGAGTACCGTCGAGTCGGTGAGGTCGCGTTGGAGGCGAGAGATGGGAAGTTTGGCCGAAAGATGTTCCAACACCGCGTTGGCAATGCCCAAATTCCCTTCCGAATTTTCAAAATCAATCGGATTGACCTTGTGCGGCATGGCCGACGAACCCACTTCACCCGCTTTGATTTTTTGTTTGAAATACTCCATCGAAACGTACGTCCACACGTCGCGGTCGAGGTCAATCAAGATGGTATTGAGACGTTTGGTGGCGTCCATGAGGGCGGCCATCATGTCATAATGTTCTATCTGTGTGGTGAGCTGACTACGTGAAAGCCCGAGGGTTTCGTTGACAAATTGATTGCCAAAAGCCACCCAGTCAAACGCAGGATACGCCACGTGGTGGGCGTTAAAATTGCCCGTTGCCCCGCCAAATTTGGCCGCAAAAGGCACAGATTTGAGCATTTCTAACTGTTTTTCCAATCGTTCTACAAACACCCCAAACTCCTTGCCCAAGCGCGTGGGCGAAGCGGGCTGCCCGTGGGTACGTGCCAGCATCGGGATGTCTTTCCAAGCCTCGGCGAGGGTGCTAAGTACGCCGATGGTTTCTTCAATCGTTGGGATGATTTCGGTTTGGAGGGCGTCTTTGAGCGAGAGGGGAATGGCCGTGTTGTTGATGTCTTGTGAGGTCAAACCGAAGTGGATAAACTCTAAGAAAGTGTCTAACTGCCTGTCTTTCAGGCGTTCTTTGATAAAATACTCCACGGCTTTTACGTCGTGGTTGGTTACACTTTCTATCTCTTTGATGCGAAGTGCGTCGGCTTCGGCAAAGTTTTGGTACAAATTCCGCAAGTCGGAGTAGAGGCTTTTGTCAAAACCGTCGAGTTGGGGGAGGGGCAATTCGCACAGCGCGATGAAATATTCGACCTCAATCAAGATACGGTAACGAATCAAACCAAATTCTGAGAAATAAGGAGCGATTTTTTCGACTTGCCGACGGTAGCGACCGTCCACGGGAGAGATAGCAGTGAGTGTATTGAGTTGCATAAATCAAAAATCAAGCGGCAAAGATAGCTGATTTTTCGTTTTGATACCGTAAAATAAGAATTAGGAAATTAGCACAAAGGAAACGTCAAAATGCAGGAAAAATACAATTTTTTGACTACTTTTGCGGCAAAATTTTACATCAAATCACATTAACAAAATACCAATGAGCCTCTTTTTTTCAATTGTGATGCCCGCCTACAACGAAGAAGAATGTATAGAGCAGGTCGTGACAATGTGGACTTCTTTCCTCAAAAAGACTTTTCCTAACAAAGAAACCAAACTCATCGTCATCAACGACGGTTCGAGAGATAATACCAAAGTGATTTTAGACCGGATTGCACCCTCAATTGACAATTTGTTGGTGGTGCATCAGCCCAACGGAGGCCACGGCAACGCCGTCGTCAATGGTTATCGAAAAGCGGCTGAACTCAACTCAGAGTGGGTATTTCAGACTGATTCCGACGACCAGTTTGTTACCGAAGATGTCGTAAAACTCTGGGATAAGCGCAACGAATCGAACTTCATCCTCGGCTACCGCCAAATCCGCCACGATGCCTCGGCACGTTTGTTGATTACCCGTATCTTGAAATATACCATTTCGTTTGTTTATGGTACTTTTATCAACGACGCCAACATCCCGTTCCGTCTTATTAAAGGTTCATACCTCAAAGCGTTGTTGTCTCAACTTCCTAATCCAGAGCCTTTTGCGCCCAATATTTTCTTGGCGGTGATGGCCAAGAAAGCAGGTCAAAAAACCTTCGACATTCCGATTGTTCACAAAGAACGATTGACGGGGACGGTTTCGATTTTGCGTTGGAAATTGCTCAAAGTCTGTATTCAGAGTTTCAAAGAATTGCTCCGCTTCCGTTTGGAACTTAACGGGAAAGTGAGAGCCATCAAAGCCGCAACGAAATAGTGAAAAAAAGAGGCTTAATTGTTGGGGTTGCGTTGGTCGTCTTGATGGGGGGCTGGTGGGGTTACAAACGTTGGCAGCTTTATACGTCGTCGGTGTGGAAACTGCTGCCCGAAAATGCCTTTTTTGTGGTACAAAGTCAGCATCTGCAAGACAGCACTTTCAAAGTGCAAAAGGGCGGAATCGAAATGCGTGACGTACCGCTTTTCAATTTGGGTGCGCGTCAAATAGACCTTTTTCGGACCCTCTCCGACGATAGCTTGCGGGTGCAGAAACTCCTCAGTGGCAAATCCATCACGTATGTACTTCAAAAAACGTCCAGCGGTCGTTTTGTGTATTTAACATTCTTGCCGTTGGATGCTTTTGAAAGCTACGCTTGGCTCGAAGGAGGTAGCTCGGCCAAAGCCCGTATCACTTCGCACACGCACAGCGGGCAGAAAGTATATGACGTGAGCAACTACCGCTCCGAACCACTCTTTGCTTATACTTTTTTCAACAATTTTTTGGTGTCATGTTCTTCGGGCGATGTCCTCGAAGATTGGGTGCGTTTTGCCCAAAGCCCGCTTCGCACGACCAACACGAGCCGTTTTGAAAGTATCAAAATGGACGATAGTCAGCTGAGTTTGTACCTCGACAACTCCATTTTGATGGACGCCCTCCGCACCGAAGTAGCCACCAAAGACGACGCGGGTCTTTTGTATTTTTTGTCGTTTTTGCCTGGTACTGAGGGGCTTCACTTAGACCCCGTTTTTTCAAAAAAGCACCCTACACTGACATCCAAGAGCAAAAAAGTCAAACTCGAAGGCTACGTGGCAGCCCTCAACGACCAGAAAGCAAGTCCGCTCAAAAGCCTGTTTTTTATTCCCAACAATACCGCCGCGCTCTATCGTTTTGGCTTTGAAGATGCGCCCGCGTTTGCGCGTGCGTTGCGTCCACGTTTGGAAGAACTTTCCAACGACACCATCAACGACGCCCGTCAGGCACTTCTCTCTCAAATTGGCAATGCGCGTTTGGATTCGTTTTATAGAAGTATCAATAAAGAACTGATTCTGTGTCAGTTGGAGCCAAACAATGTCCGCACCAAAGGCACGATTGTACTCCAACAAGTACAGCCCCGCAACGGCCTCGAAGGATTTGTGCGGCGGCTTTCGATTTTGTTTAGTCAAAACAACTCCCTCCCTTACGAGCCTTTTCAGGGGGGATATATTTATACGGTCAATTGGGCCGAACTGCCTGCCGTACTGTTTGGGGGCTTGTTCAAGGGCTTTCCGAAATGCTACGTGGCTTTTCACCAAAACTACATGGTCTATGCCAACGACGCGCAGGTGCTGAAAGATTACCTGATTGATTTGGAATACCAACGAACTTGGGGCAAATCACAGCTTTATAACAACTTTTTGGAGAAAACACTCGGTCCGTCCAACTTTACGTTTGCGCTCAATCCGCTCAAAAGCAAAGAGTACATCGGTACGGGTTTTATGAATTATTTGTTCAACAACCTCAACTACGACCTTACCGAGAAAATTCCGTTTGACTTGTTGGTGTTTCAATCGGCCTACAAAAAAGAACGCGCCTACTCCTCGCTGACTTTTGGGCGGCTCAACAAAGCATCAAGCGCGAAGGTGCTCAATAAAATATTTTTGCAACAAGAACAGCCCTCAGAGTCGGTGGCGAGTGGCCCGTACGTGGTGCGCAACTACCCCAACGGTTTGGATAAAATGCTCGTCGCTACGCAGGGCAACGAACTCCTAAACCCTTCTGCCGAAGAGAAAAAACGCAAAGTAGCTTCGCTTGACGCACCGATTGTAGGAGATATTTTTTCGGTGGACTTTCTGAGCGTGGGACGATTGCAGTACGTTTTTGCTACCGAGCGAAGCCTCAATGTGATAGACGAAGACGACGAACAACGCTACCAAAATTTGCCCCCAATGCGTTTGCCTTCGGGCCGAACGATTCGCAGTTTTCAGCGATTGGAGAGTGGGATTGAAGGAAGTTTTCGGTTTTTAGTCATAGACACCGACGGCTTCTTTTATCTTTGGAACAGCCCCGCACAACCTCCCGTTTTGGTCAATCGCTCGCGCCCGTTTGTGGATTTGTTGCTGCCCATCCACGAAGTAGAATACGAAGGCAAGCGACACTTTTTGTTTACGCAGGGAACGGGCCAAATCGGCCTTATCAGCGAAAAAGGCGTGGTGCCGTATCCTTACAAACTCGACTTGAAAACCAATCTTTCAGGGCCATTTTTTGGGGTATTTACCCCCGAAAGTGGCATCACAACGCTTTTGGGCGTAAGCAAATACGGTGAGCTTTACGACATCGCCCTCAACGGCAAAGTCACTTCCAAATCGCAATTGTTTCGGGCCGACCCGACGACGTTCTTCCGCGCCCGTGCCGATGCCAACGTCCGCGATTGGATTTTGTTCCGCGAGTCGGAGTCGCAGTTTACGGTACTTGACAAAAAAGGCAACGAACTCTTTACGGCGCGGGGGCTTATTCCCGACCAAAAAAATGTGCAGTATCACTTTTTGGGCGCAGACATGAAGTTTTTGAGCATCAAGTCGGGCAGCTTTACGACTCTGTACGACCTCAAAGGCAACCAAATAGGTGATAAGCCCATTCCGAGCGAAATTCCGATTCGGATAAGTTACGTTGAAGGTTATAGTAAACTACTCATTTACGGTTATTCCAACAAAAAGCTCCAAACTTGGTCGCTGAAGATTCGATGAAAATGTCGGAACAAGGAATGAAGGAGAATGGAACAAGCGGTAATAAAGCCTTGTTTGATGAAATGAGAGCGTGATGAAAGACTGGGAAAGATTTCCTAATTTTATCACAAAAAACGTAAAACCATGCGCATTGCTAATCCTATATATGATGTTGTTTTCAAATATCTCTTAGAAGATGTAGAAATAGCCCGCGAACTACTTTCTACGATTTTGGGGGAAGAAATCGTCAGTTTGGATGTCAAACCGCAAGAGACTACCACGGAAGACGCAGTAGCCAGCATTAGTATATTGCGTTTTGATTTCAAAGCAATCATCAAAACGCAGTCAGGCGAACTCAAGAAAGCCTTGATAGAGCTGCAAAAGGCCAAGCAAATCTTTGATGCCATGCGTTTCAGGCGGTATTTGGGAGATAATTATCGAAAAGAAGATGTCATTTTTGACGATAGCGGTGTTTCTCAAAAAGTACCTTTACCAATTGTTACCATTTATTTTCTTGGATTTCCGTTGGACAATATCAAAAATGCCATCGTCAAAATCAGCCGAGAATACCGAGATGTCATCACGCAGGAGGTGTTAGATGTCAGAGAAGATTTTGTAGAATTATTGACGCATGATTCTTATTTGATACAATTGAGGTTGTTGGAAGGGAAATCAAGGACGAAATTGGAGAAAGTATTGCAAGTATTCAGCCCAGAGTTTCAGACAGAAGACAGCCATCAATTGGATTTTAAAGGAGATTTGAATGAGCCTTTGGTACAAAAAATAGTCGCCCGATTGGAGAGAGCAATGGCAAGCGAAGAAATGCGAGACAGGATGGATTTGGAAGATGAAATAGACAGGATATTTGAGCGTGGATTGACAAAATTGGCTGCCGAGAAAGATAAAATCATTGCTGCCAAAGACGAAGAGCTGGAAGCCCAAAAACAAGAATTAGAGGCAGAAAGACAAAAAGCAGAAGTTGAAAGACAAAAAGCAGAAGCTGAAAGACAAAAAGCAGAAGCAGAAAGACAAAAAGCGGAAACT
>JALOLW010000065.1 GCA_025455795.1 Spirosomataceae bacterium | reverse complement strand
TTTTTTTTACGATTATATTTTCATGTATAGACAACTTGTCAATCTCCAATACTTGAGTTGATTTATTAAGAACTAAGGTTAAGGTAGAACAATCAGAATTGATAGTAATTCTTAATTTTTCATTTGATAATTTATTTTGTAGATACTCAAAAGCAAAAGAGTTTTGAAATATTTGGTTAAAACTATTCAAAAAGTAAGTTTTTAGACTCTTTTTAATTTCATCTTCAAACTCCTGTGTTATTACCGTAGCTTCGGTTTGTGAGCCAGTTACTTTTTTTAAAATTTTTTCTTCAAAATCTTCACTAGGATACCTTCCTATCATACGAAACCTACTAAAAGTGCTAATTTGTACTGGCTCACCATTAAAATCTTTTAGTACTTTCAATATCAAATAAACAGCACTCAAAGCGTAGGATTTACCAATGTTATTTTTCCCAAAAATAGCGTGCAAGTCTTTGTTCAAATCAAATTTGAAGTATTTGATTGGTCCAAAATTGTGTAGTTCAATGGTCATTGTACTGTTGCTTGGTTTGTTGCAAATTTATTGAACTTTATTTAATCCCCAACCCCTCATACACCACCTGCATAATGGCCGTGCGGACGTTGAGGGTGCTGATTTTGTTGTTGTCGCGGGTGGGATAAACGCGGTTAGATAGAAATACGTAGTTGAGGTTATAAGCAGGGTCGTTCCAAAACATGATGCCCGTAAAACCCGTATGCCCGTAGCTCTGTGGGCTGGCACTTTTGGGTGCATTGCCGTTGTAAGGGCGGTTGGGTTTGTCCACGCCAATACCGCGCCGAGAGTTGTCAAATTGATAGCGCGTAAACTCGTTGATGGTATTTTCAGACACAAACGTCTCGCCGCCGTAGCTGCCTTTTTGAAGGAACAACTGCGTTACTTTCATCAAGTCGTTGGCGTTGCCAAAAAGTCCCGCGTGACCGCTGACGCCGCCAAGCATGGCCGCGCCTTCGTCGTGTACGCGCCCGTGGATGAGCGTCTGGCGGAAAAACGTATCGCGCTCGGTGGGTACAATTTGGCTCAAATCATGAAAACGTCGCGGGTTGAGTGTCAATGAATTGGCTCCAATTTTTTGGTAAATGTTTGATTTTAAATAGTCTTCAAAATCCTGCCCCGTCAGATTTTTGACCAACTGCGGCACAAAGTAAAACGACAAATCACTGTAAATGTAGTCGGGCTTTTCGTTGAGCGGGGAGTCTTTGATGGCCTTAAAAATCTTCTTGTGGTAGTTTTTGTGCAACCAAAGACTGTCGGTTACTTGCACATTGTACGCGCCTACTGGTGCTTTACCCCAGCGAAAAGTACGCTTTTTCCACGTACCATCGGGGTTTTTGCAATCACGCCAAAACGGAATCCACGCTTTGAGGCGGGCTTGGTGGGTGAGTACGTCGCGCCATACCAAGTCGGCTTTGTTCGATTTTTTCAGGTACGGTAAATAGTCTTTCATCGTGCTGTTCAAATCAAATTTGCCTTCGCTGTGGAGTTTGGCGTAGGCCAGCGTAGAGGCGGCGATTTTGGTAACAGAGGCGAGGTCGTAAAGACCAAGCCCCCAACCCCCGAAGGGGGCTTTAATCCCGTTTTTAAAGCCCCCTTCGGGGGTTGGGGGGCTGTATTCTTTCCGATAAAACACCTTCCCATCTTTCGCTAACTGCACCACAATGCTGGGCGTGGCGCGTTGGGCAATGGCGTTGTTGGCAATCGAATCTATTTTGAAACTCAACCACTTACTGTCCAAGCCCACTTCTTCGGGGATGGTATATTTCAAGCGACCAATGGCGGGGGTTTCGATACCCGCATTGTACTTAAACTGCTCATTGACACTTACGGGCAGTTTGCCTTTGCCCGCTATGGCGCCAAAAAGCAATTGCGCCGAAAGTTCTTCGGTAAAAGGCGTGAGTTGATAAGCCATCACGAGTCCTTTGGCTTTGCCCACGTCGGCGAGTTTGTTGAGCGAATAGACGTTGCCAAAAACCGTAATGACGGCATTGCCCGCATTGGCCATTTCTTTGACCCACACCGCCGTAGTAGGCTGAATTCCGTAGTTGGTACCAGGGCGAATGTTGTTGAGATGTGCGCCCACCAACACCAAATCGTAGCTTTTGAGGTTGGCTTTGAGACGAGCTTGCAGGCTGTCGGGGGTGTTGGGGTGAACTACAAAATGGTCAATGTTGGTGTAAAGTGAGAGGGTTTTTTGGAAAGTAGTGATAACCTCGCTCCCCAGCCCTCTCTCCTTAGTAATGAGAGAGGGAGTTGCTACAAGTGGCGATGCTTCGTTGCGAGTGCCAAGGGCGATGACCCCATCTTTGGTGGTAGTGGTGGTGGTAGGCGCATCTGTTAAAGATATTGATGCAATCCTTATTTTATCTAAGTTTTTGATGGGCAGCACGTTATCCTCATTTTTCAAGACTGTCAGCGCGTTTTCGGTGAGTTGGCGGTTGATGAGTTCGGCTTGCTTGTCGTTGATGTCGGCAATGAGATTTTGGGTATTGATGGGCTTATATTTGTCCAAACCAACCCACGCTTTGGCCGCCAGTACTTTTTTGACGCGGGCATCTATCTCGGCTTGACTGATGCGCCCCTCTGCCACGGCTTTTTTGATTTCGGCAATAGCAGCAGGTACGTTGGGACTAAACTCCAATACGTCCATTCCCGCCTCCAAGCCTTTGGCATCGCCTGTGCCATTGGGGAAATACTTAATCAATCCCTTCATGTTCATGGCATCGGAGTAAATCAAGCCGTTGAATTTGAGCTGATTACGCAACACACCCGTCACGATAGGTTTGGACAAAGTAGAGGGTACATTTTTGGCAGTATCCAACACGGGAATGGCCAAATGCGCCATCATCACGCCGTCGGCTCCTTTTTCGATGAGTTTGCGGAATGGATACAACTCCACCGAGTCCAAGCGCGCGCGGCTGTGCGGAATCACGGGCAGGTCGTAGTGCGAGTCCACGCCCGTGTCGCCGTGACCTGGAAAATGTTTAATCGAACTCAAAATGCCGCCGTCTTGCATTCCTTTCATGTAAGCGTAGCTTTTTTCAAAGACTTTCTGCGGATTTTCGCCAAAAGAACGGAAATTGATGACGGGATTGTTGGCGTTGTTGTTTACGTCCACCGAAGGCGCAAAATTGATGTGAACACCCAAACGGCGTTTTTGAGCGGCCAGTGAGCGGCCCATTTTATAAATCAAATCGTCGTTGCCTTGAATTGCCCCCAGCGTCATTTGGTACGGAAACCGCACGGCACTGTCGAGGCGCATGGCCAAGCCCCACTCAGAATCCATCGCTATGAGTAGCGGTACTTTTGAGATACTGTTATAATAATTAGTAAGTTGGGCTTGCTGCACGGGTCCCCCTTGGAAAAAAATAACACCGCCGACTTTATAATCCCTGATGTACTGCGCCACCACGCGCGGATTGGTAAAAGTCGTGTCAATAATCACCCGACGTGGATTGACAGGATAGCCGTGCGCCGCGACCATGATAAGTTGGGCAATGCGCTCATCGGGCGTGAGGCTGTTGAATACCGAATCCACCCAACGTTGATTAGGGTTTTGGAGAAAAGGCGGGGTAACAGCCTGCTGGGCATGGACTTGGATTCCTCCTAACGTCGGAATGACAAAAGCAATAAATAACGATAACCGTAGAGTGAGGAGAGGGCGTTTCATAAGTTTGGTTTTTGTTGGTTGCTACCAACTGTTTTGAATATGCGAACAAAATTAGCAAAAAAACGATTGTTCTTTTATCGTGACTTGTTGCCGACACTGACCGTATGCACTTTCAACTTCACCAAATTTCTAAAAATTTCCAACAACAACCCATTCTCAAAGGCATTGATTTGAGTTTGCGTGAGGGCGAAATTGTGGCGTTGTTGGGTGAAAGTGGCTCGGGCAAAAGTACCTTACTCCGCATTGCGGCGGGACTTTTGGATGCCGATGAGGGCTGGGTTTCGCTTGACAATCAACGACTTCCTTCGGCCAGCGACCAATTGATTCCAGGCCATCCCGACATCAAAATCGTTCATCAAGATTATCAACTGTCGTTGCCGTTAACTGTCCGCGAAAACATCAGCTATGCGCTACGTTTTTACGAGAAAAACTACCGTGATGAACGCACCCAAGAACTCATCGAACTGTGCCAACTCGACAATGTGGCCGACCAAACCACCAAAGTCCTGTCGGGCGGCGAAAAACAACGCACTGCCATCGCCCGGGCATTGGCCGAGGAAGCCCGCATATTGCTGTTAGATGAACCTTTTGCCCATTTGGACTGGCCCAATCGCCGCCGTCTGAGCGATACCGTCCGTGAATTGGTCGAAGAAACGGGCGTGGCGTGCCTGTTTGTCACCCACGACGCCACCGACGCCCTGAGCTTATCGCACCGCATGGGAATTTTGCAAAACGGGCAGTTGCTCCAAGTCGGTACGCCCGAAGAAGTCTATCGTCGGCCAGTCAATGCCTACACGGCAGCGCTCACTGGTGAAACGAACTTGCTGGATAAATCGTTTTTTGAAAAACACTTCGACCGTTCAGTAGGACATCGGCTATCAGATGATTGGGTTTTGATTCGCCCCGAACTCCTGACTATTCAAGCAACACAACACCACGATTCGTTCAAAGCTACCGTCAATCGTTGTACTTTTGTGGGTCATCAGTACCGCGTCGAAGTATTGGTCGAAAATCAAACCCTCGTGGTGTATCACACGCAGCGACTTCCTCACGGGCAATCAGTACGTATCAACGAAATGTCAGAACATGACCAAACCACTCCATAAAATCCCCGTCAATCTTATCACTGGCTTTTTGGGGGTAGGCAAGACCACCACACTCCAAAACATCCTCCAACGTAAGCCTGCCGAAGAGCGGTGGGCGGTGATAATCAACGAATTTGGGGCTGTTTCGATTGACCACACACCTTTTGCGGGTGCCGACGAAAACGGCCTCGTAGTGAAGGAGGTGGCAGGAGGCTGTATCTGCTGTACGGCCAATTTGCCCATGCAAATGACCCTCACGCTCGTCTTGCGCCAAGTCAAACCCCACCGTATTTTGGTAGAACCAACGGGCATGGGACACCCCGAAAGCATCTTGGACATGCTCCAAAGCCGTTTTTTGAAGGATGTGTTGGACATACGCGCCACGGTCTGCTTGGTGGACCCGCGCCAATGGGCCAAAGAAGAATACCGTACCCATGAGACCTTTATTGACCAAATCACCCTCGCCGATGTGCTGATTGCCAACAAAACCGACTTGGCAGGCGAAGCCCTCACCCGTGAGTTTTTGGAATGGGGCCAAGCCCTTTTTCCGCCCAAAATCCTACTCGGTGCAGTCACGCAGGGCGACATTGACCCTCAGTGGCTTGATATTGAGCCTTTCCCCCAACGCAAAGCCTTGTATCCGCAAGCACACGCCCACGAGCATCATCACCACCACCACGACGAGCAACTACCCGTACCGCAGGTGGGTAAGCCACTCATGTGCGAAAGCCACGGCTTGGGGCGATACAGTTGTGGGTGGGTGTTTTCGCCCGAAGAAGTATTTGACCTCCACAAGCTCAAAACTTGGCTCGCGTTGCTGTCGCAGGTGGAGCGCGTGAAGGGGGCATTTCGGACGGGAACCGATTGGGTCTTGCTCAATGCCGTGCGGGGGGAGTTTTCGGTCGAATATTTGGCCTATCGCCGCGACAGCCGCGTGGAGTGCATCGCTGCCAACCCACTGCCGTGGAAAACCCTCGAAGATGGCCTCAAAGCCTGTATTTTGGTACAATAGTCGTTCTATTTTTGTGGCAGTATTTTTATACTCAATTGTGCTATATTTGCTAAAAAATAAATGACCATGAACGCTTTACGACAAATAATTAGCCCAGAAAATGGCAAATTATTGATTGAAATTCCCAAAGAATATCAACAGAAACGCTTTGAGGTGATTGTGTTGCCTATTGATGAGCCTGCCGACAAAGACGAAAAAAAATTAGCAATGGCGCACAAAATCATTGATATAGGTCTTGCCGTATCAGATGATTTTGTTAGTGATTTTGAACAATATAAAAAAGACAGATCACTGCCTTTTCGTGACGAATGACCATGTATCTGCTCGATAGTAATCTCCTTATTTATTCAGCTTTGCCTGACTACGCCTACTTACGGCCACTCCTGAAAGACCCTTCGGGGCATATTTCGTTGTTTACCACACTTGAAGTATTAGGTTATCATCGTTTAGACTCCAACAGCCAACTGTACTTTGAAAGTGTTTTTTATAGTCTCAATATTTTACCCATTACATCTAACATCGTAGAGGCCGCCATTACACTGCGCCAACAACGCAAACTATCGGCGGGTGATGCTATTATAGCTGCTACTGCTTTACATTTTGACCTCGAACTCCTCACCAGAAACACAGACGATTTTGGTTGGATTCCTCATTTGAGATACCGAAATCCTATTGTGAGTGGTCATTGAGGTGTTGACTAATTTTCCCAAACCCTCGAAGATGGCCTCAAAGCCTATATTTTGGCGCAGTAGTTACTCTATTTTCAAAAAAATATCATGGAAAAACCTCCTTCGCCCAACCAATACGCCAAATACGCGGGCATGGGCTTTCAGATGTTGACCACGATTGGGCTTGGCACTTATTTAGGCGTCAAACTCGACGAGTGGCAGCAAAACAAAATCCCTGGCTGGACATTGGTACTGTCGCTATTGTCAATTGCGATTTCGATGTACAATTTCATTCGTCAGCTACCCAAGGCTTGAAACCTTCAATCGTTTCTGCACGGGCAGCCCGTCCATTTTTCCTTGTTCCATTCTTCCTTTCCCCATTTTGTATGCTCCGTACAATTATTTTTACGCTTTTACTCGGAATTGTACTTTTCACAGCCGACTATTTTTCTTTCAACCAATATTTGCCCGTTGAAAAGTGGTACATCTTGTTTTTCTTTTTTTCGTTGGCATGGCTCCAGCATCGGCTTATGAGCTACGGCTGGACCAACAATCGGGAGAAATTTGTACAGTTTTACATGGCAACCGTTGTCGTGAGGCTGTTGGTGTGTAGTGCCTTCGTCGGGGTGTTTTTGTATTTGGGGGTGGTGTCTCAAGAAAGATTCATCATTACCTTTTTTGCATTTTATTTATTTTATACTTGTTTTTAAATCTACGGAATGATACGTAACTTGCGGCGCAATTCGGGATGAATTTACTCGTTTTTTAGCGTAATTCTCTATATTTCAATCTGTTAATATGTTTTTACGTCATAAGTTTCTATCCATCGCACTGGCGATTTTTGCTTCTGTTTCAGTTGTACTTGCCGAAGAACCCGCGCATGACCACGAACACAAAGAAAGCAAGTTTAACATCGGAGAAATGATCATGCACCACATCTCCGACGCGCACGAATGGGAGTTTGCCCACGGCCTTGCGATACCCCTTCCTGTTATTATTTACGACAACGGCCTCAAAGTTTTCTCCTCGTCCAATTTTTATCATTCTCCCGAAGCTGACCACGAGCATCACATTTATCCTTACAAAGAGGCAGGCTACGTGCTTGAGCATGAGCATATCTACAAAATAGGGGCCGATGGAAAAGCCGACAAAAATTCACACGTTTTGGATTTTTCCATTACCAAAAATGTCGCCTCGATGTTGCTGAGTGCGGTTTTGTTGCTTGTTATTTTCTTGTCAGTCGCCAAAGGTTTCAACAAAAACAAAGGCAAAGCTCCGTCGGGGATTCAGTCGTTTGTGGAGCCTATCATCATCTTTATTCGTGACGAGGTCGTCAAGCCGAGCATTGGTCATGGCTACGAAAAGTACCTGCCTTACATGCTGACGCTGTTTTTCTTTATTTGGATCAACAATCTCCTCGGACTCTTGCCAGGTGGCGCCAACTTGACGGGTAACATCGCCATTACGTTGGTATTAGCCATTATTACATTTTTGATTGTTCATTTCAACGCCAACAAGCATTACTTCTTGCACTTGGTAAAGCCCACGGGCGTACCTGCGGCTTTGTTGCCGTTGCTCGTCCCCGTCGAAATCGTGGGGGTATTTATGAAGCCTATCTCGTTGATGATTCGTCTTTTTGCCAACATTACGGCAGGCCACATCATCATTTTGAGCTTATTGGGTTTGATTTTCATGGCCAAAAGCCTCGGTAGTGCTACCACAGGCTGGGCGGTGAGTCCATTGATTGTGTTTTTCTCGTTGTTTATGAACGTGATAGAGTTGTTGGTGGCGTTTTTGCAAGCATTTATTTTCACGTTGTTGTCGTCTATGTACATCGGTAGTGCCATCGAAGACAACCACGACGCCGACCACGGACACTAAGCATTTCTTTTGTTTCACTTATAAATAGTTTTAATCATGTTGTTACAAATCTTGTTGCAAGCTGCCGCTGAAAGTGGCGCGGGCATGGCCGTAATGGGCGCTGGTATTGGTGCAGGTTTAGCTGCTATCGGTGCTGGTTTGGGTGTAGGTCGTATTGGTGGTAGTGCTATGGAAGGCGTAGCACGTCAGCCAGAAGCAGCAGGTCGTATCCAGACCATGATGTTGATCATCGCTGCGTTGGTCGAAGCCGTGGCTTTGTTTGCTGCCGTTATTTGTTTGTTGATTTCTTTCAAACTCTAATAACGACACCGAAATACATTGGGAAGTACACATTAGGTGTCTTCCCAATGTGATTTGAACAAAAGAAATAAGTTAATGTGTCTATTAGTGTATTTGACCTAATAACCAGTAACAATTAACTGATAACTGTATAATCCCAATTTAAACGTCAAACAAAAATGGAATTATTAACCCCCGCCATTGGCTTGTTGTTTTGGATGCTGGTGGTATTTGGCATTTTGGTCGTGATTTTGAAAGTAGCCGCTTGGAAACCCATTTTGAATGGTCTCAAAGAACGCGAACACCAAATCCAAAGCGCCCTTGATTTGGCCGAAAAAACCCGCGCCGAAATGGCGAAGTTGCAAGCCGACAACGAAAAACTCCTCGCCGAAGCCCGCGCAGAGCGTGACAGTATTTTGAAAGCTGCCAAAGAATCTGGCGACCGCGTGATAGCCGAAGCCAAAGAAAAAGCGCAAGCCGAAGGCAAACGCATCATCGAAGATGCCCGCGAAGCCATCAACAATGAGCGCGCGGCTATCGTGAGCCAAATGAAAAAAGAAATCGTGACGATTTCTTTGGATATTGCCGAGAAAGTAATCCGCAAAGAACTTGCCGACAAAACTTCGCAAGAGAAATTGGTAAGCGATTTGGTCAAAGAAGCCCACTTGAATTAGTATTTAGGAATAAAATACTGCGTGTCGAGTGTTCATTTGACCCTTGGCACTTCAAACTCGAAACTCAAAATGTCAGAATCAACCGTTGCGCTTAGATATGCCAAATCGCTCATTAGCTTGGCACAAGAACAAAAAGTGGTGGACGCGGTGTATAGCGATATGGCGCTTTTCAAAAAAGTAGCCGATGACAATCGCAACCTTATGCTTGCTCTCAGAAGCCCCGTGGTGCGCCATGATAGAAAAATGGCCATCTTGGAGAAAGTTTTTAAAGATAAAGTAAACCCAGTTTCGTATTCTATCTTCACCATCGTGACGAAGAAAAACCGCGAAGCAATCATGTACGGTATCGCCGACGAGTTCATCAAACTCTACGACGACGCCAAAGGCATTGTGAAAGCGCAAATAATATCAGCAGTACCGCTGACGGCTGATTTGCGCCAAGAATTTGTCAAAATCGTGGCCGACGCTACTGGTAAAACGGTAGAGTTGGAAGAGAAAACGGATGAAAAGCTCATCGGGGGCTACCTACTGCGCGTAGGCGACCGCCAAATTGATGCTTCTATCCGCAAGCGTCTCAACGATTTGAAATTGAAGTTGCTCAACTAAGATTTTATCTGCTAAACGAGTGACAAAAAAGCCCTCGATGCGTTTGCGCTGAGGGCTTTTTTATTGGCTTGGCATATTCAGGCATGACAAGCAGAATCAGGTTCACTGTCTCCGATATTTCGCCATGGCTTCTTTGATTTTGAGGACGCGGTTTTCGGGGCTGGGGTGTGTACTCTGAAACTCCGCCGTGCGGTTGGGGCCACCTGCTTGGGCCAATACTTGCATCACGTCGAGCATGGCTTCGGGATTTCTACCCGTTTGAATCATGTATTTCACGCCAAAATCATCGGCTTCAAGTTCATCGTCACGCCCGTATTTGAGGTTCATCAGATTGGCGACGTATTGCGCAATGTACGCGCTGCCATTGGGCGAGGTGGGGTCTGACATCGCCGCACCTGCCGCGCCCGCAAGCCCCCCCAGAAGCTCTTGTTTGGCCATTTGTTGGGCGGAGTGACGGCCTATCACGTGGCCTATTTCGTGGCCGAGTACGCCTGCCACTTGGTCTTCAGTTTTGAGGCGTTTGAGCAAGCCCATCGTGATAAAAATCTGCCCGCCGGGCAGGGCAAAGGCATTGATGGTTTCGGGGTCGGCAAGGACGTGAAAATCAAACTGATAAGGCGAGTTGCGGGCTTCGGTGTTTTTGGCAATAGCTTGTCCGATTTTTTTGACCAAAAACTGCACTTTTTCGTCTTGGTAAAGCCCTCCGTATTCGGCGGCCATCTGCGGGGCACTTTGCAGTCCAAGCCGCACTTCTTCTTCGGGAGAGAGGCTTACCCGCTGTTTTTTGCCCGTGACGGGGTTCACTTGGGTCTTGCTGTAATAGCCTATCAGTGCCACGACCGCCATGATAATTCCAATCAAAAAGCGGCCACCAATGCGCGAACGTTCCATAAAATGATAGTTGGTTTTTGGGTAAAAAGGTTTTACTGGAAAGAACTGTAAAGAAAATAAAAAATCACGAATTTTACCTATTCCAACCAAAAAGAGCTATCTTTGCGGGCATTTTCTGATACACTCGCTTTTTTGAATGATGGCTGTATCGTCATCCGCTGAAAAAAGCCTTAATTTTTATCCAAAACAATGACTAACGAGTTCATCAAAGCAGTAGAATCTGAGTTTTCAGGCCGCCGCGACAAAATGCCCGCTTTTCAGGCAGGCGACACTATCAACGTTCACCTCAAAATCATCGAGGGAACCAAAGAGCGTATTCAGGTTTTCACGGGTACGGTCATACAGCGCCGCAATGTGGGTTCAAACGGCGAAACGTTCACCGTTCGTAAAGTATCCAACGGCGTAGGCGTGGAGCGTATCATTCCTGTGTTGTCGCCCAACATCGAAAAAGTAGAATTGGTACGTCGTGGTAAAGTACGCCGCGCCCGTTTGTTCTACCTCCGTGGCAAGCAAGGCAAAGCCGCCCGTATCAAAGAGAAAAAATAAGATTCTTTTTTGGGGAAAATACCAAAGCCGTCTCGCTGAGACGGCTTTTTTTGTGATATTTTTGGCGGAACAAGGAAAAACGATAAACCAAAAACGAATAAAACTTTATTTTTTCTTCACGAGTTCGAGGGCTTTTTCCATGTCCAAGTCACGGCCTTTGCGCACGTCGTCGAGGGAGTGGGTGACGGGGTAATCGGGCATGACACCTCGGCCTATGTCTGTTCCAGGGACGTGCAGCACGAGTTTATAGACAGGCAAGCGTACTTTGGCGCGGGTGTGCGGGAGAGTGATATATGGCGAAATAAAGGCGTTGCAACCATGCCGCCCGCCGCCCGTTTCGCGGCCTATGACAGTGACGCGAGGGCTGTTTTGGCGGACAATGGACGCAAAAATCGCCGAAGCTGAAAATGAACCACCGTTGGTCAAAACATACACATCGCCTTTGAATCCCCATTTCTTGTTGGGTTTGTGGACTTTGCCCGCCGCGCGGTGGCGAAAATATCCGTTCGAGAGTTTTTTGGCGAGGAAGTTGCGTGACACAAAGCGGAAAAATTTGCTGTCATAGTGTTTGTTGAACGACGGGCGACGCGCCTGCCCATCTATGGTATCATAGACCACGTAAGCCGAGTCGAGCAGGTACGACATGAGGTTGATGCTTGCGTCAGACCTGCCACCGCC
>JALOLW010000466.1 GCA_025455795.1 Spirosomataceae bacterium | reverse complement strand
TTTCGAGCGGATGGGGCTTTCGGCGCAACCTGAAAAGTTGGCAGAATTGGTACAAAACCGCAATGTAACGGCTTCTCCAAAAGACTTGATTAAAGACGAACACGTTTTTGAATTTTTGGGTTTATCGCACCAAGCTTTAGAAGAATCTGACCTCGAACAAGCCTTGCTCGACCACCTGCAAAGTTTTCTGCTGGAACTTGGACATGGTTTTTGTTTGGAGGCCCGTCAAAAACGACTCTTGATAGGTGACGAATATTACTATCTCGACCTTCTTTTTTATCATAAAATCTTGAAATGCCAAGTATTGATTGACCTAAAAATAGAAAAATTCAGCTACGCCCACGCAGGACAAATGACCACTTACTTGAATTATTTCAAAGAAACTCAAATCACCGAAGGCGACAATCCCCCCATCGGCATCTTGCTCGTAACCGAAAAAGACAAGGCATTGGTGCATTTTGCAACTACATCAAACGATAATCTTTTTGTGAGCAAATATCAGTTGTATTTGCCTACCAAAGAACAATTGGAGGAATTTGTTCAGACCGAAATGAAGCGATTATCCTAAATATCATACATTAAAATAAACAAAAAACTCCCACTGAGGGGCAGGATGCTATGAATCTTTCTCAAATCAAATCATCGCTCGAAGACGGGCTGCTGTCATTTCCGATTACGGACTTTGACGACCACGGAAATTTTAACGCCGCTACCTACGCCGGCCGTCTCGAATGGTTTGTGAACCACGACGTGTCGTCGGTGTTTGTGGCGGGCGGCACGGGCGAGTTTTTTTCGCTTTCGGCGGCAGAATACGAGCAAATTGTGAACCTCTCAGCCAAAGTGGTGACCGAGCGCGTACCCGTTATTTCGAGCGTGGGACGGAGTATTCCCGAAGCCATTGCGTTTGCCAAAATGGCCGAGAAAGCGGGCATCAACGCGCTGCTGTTGTTTCCGCCTTACCTCACCGAGTGTCCGCAAGATGGAGTATATGAATACGCCAAAACCATTATTCAAAATACCTCATTGCCAGTGATTTACTACAATCGGGGCAATGGCGTACTGTCGGCGCAGTATATCCAAAAATTGGCTGATGCTTGCCCTAATCTCATTGGTTTGAAAGACGGCACGGGCAACATGCAAGACCTCAACGACACCATCAAGACCGTAGGTAAGCGACTGTCGTACATCGGGGGCGTGCCTACGGCTGAGATTATCGCCGAGGCATATTTGTCCATCGGGGTCAATACCTACTCGTCGGCGGCGTTCAATTTTGTACCCGAGTTGGCCAACAAATTTTACAAAGCGTTGCGCGCAGGCGACACGGCCACCGTTACCGAAATCACGCAGAAATTTTACATTCCGTTGGTACGTTTGCGCAGCAAAAAGAACGGCTATGCAGTGAGCCTCATCAAAGCAGGGGCTAAAATCATTGGCAAAAGTGCGGGCAACGTGCGCCCACCGCTCACCATGCCCACCGAAGCCGAAGTGACTGAATTAGCACAAATAATTGCCAATGTTTAAATTGTATCGCTGATTATCGAAAATGTTGCCAATTTTAACGTAACAATCTGCCATTTTTGGGGAGCAATCTAATTGCTCCCTTTTTTATTGGTGGCACGACTCCAAGTCGTGCCACCAATAGAATTACAAACGCATCAACATCATGACAATAGCCGTTTTAGGATTGGGCGAAGCAGGAGCGCATTTTGCCAACGACTTGGTAAAAATGGGCGTAAAAGTAGTAGGCTTTGACCCCAATCCCGTCAGAAAATTAGACGCTTCGATTGTTGTAAAAGCCAGCAATGCCGAAGCCGCCCAAGAAGCCGACGTAGTGCTGAGTGCCAATCTTTCTTCGGTATCAGTCCAGATTGCTGAAGAACTCGCGGAGGTACTTCAACCGTCGCAGTTTTTTTGCGAAATGAATACTTCTGGCCCCGAAAAAAAGAAAAAAATCGCCAACATTTTGGCCGCTTCGGGCGCAAAAGTCATAGATTTGGCCATCATGGCCCCCGTGCCACCCAAAGGTATCTTTACGCCCTTGTTGGCATCGGGCGAGTTTTCGGGGGCGTTTTTGGACAAAATGAAACCACTCAACTTAGATTTGCAGCAAGTAGAAAACGGTAAAATTGGCGATGCCGCCACTCGAAAACTCCTCCGTTCAATTGTTTACAAGGGCATTGCCGCCGTGGTGTGCGAAGCCATGGAAGCGGGGCAAGCCTTTGGCATGGAAGGGTATATTCGTGGGCAAATCAGTTCGTTGATTGGCGGCAACGACGAGTTGATTGACCGTTTTGTGGAAGGCAGCCGCACCCACGCGCTCAGGCGTATGCACGAGATGGAAGCCGTCATAGAAATGCTTGAAAAACAAGGGGTTGAACCCATTGTAACCAAAGGTACGAAAAGTAATCTGGAAAAATTGAGCCAAATTTAACGGTAGTTATCCACGATAAATTGCAGGATTCCGAGTAATTGCGGTAGATTGTCAATGGTGTAAACCGAATCATCAATAAAAACTTGATGGGCTTCTAATGACAAAAACTGCCAATCATAACCGTTACTCACTGCCCCGTAGATGTCCACAATTGCATTGTCGTGTTTCTGATTAAATACCCTTGCGCCGTACATTTGGGCGGCGCATTGCGCCCAGCCTTCTTCCACAGCGCCGCGTTTGGCTTCGGTAACGTTGAAAATAGGCTCACGGATTTCGGCAGATTGTGGATAATGCACAAAAATAAAATCCACTTCGCCGTTGAGTTTGGCTTTTGGATCAGCATTGAGAATCTCTCCCGAAAACACCTCAATCACATCAATGTTGTTCTGCCGAATTTCATTGATAATGGGAGAAATCAAGTTTTCAGAGCGAGATTTTTCCGAACGCAAAGGCATGGTTTTGGCCCTTTTGAGGGTAGTCAGTAGCCATTCAGAAGGTTGCATAGGCAAAATGGCGCGGCTCTCAAACAAAGATTTTCGGCTTTGTCTAATCTGAAAATCGTGTTCTAATTTTGCGAATGTAAAATCTCGATAAGCCATTTTTTAGTGCGATTGTGCATTACCCAAAGCAAATTTACATTTTTTTATGCAGAAAACAATTCCTTATTTTCAAATCAGGGGGGGGAGTTCCAAGGGGCTTTTTTTTAACGCCGCCGACTTACCCACCGACGCAAAAGAGCGCAATCGTTTGCTTTTGTTGGTCATGGAAGGCACTACCGAAGGCGACCCGCGCCAAATAGACGGACTGGGCGGGGCTACTTCCCTCACGAGCAAGGTGGC
>JALOLW010000064.1 GCA_025455795.1 Spirosomataceae bacterium | reverse complement strand
TGGATTGATGGTTTTGAAAGCCAAAATGTCGAGAGTATCAGCCACCAAGACGATTCATTCGATTATGTCTGTTGCAAAGAAGCCTATCATCATTTTCCAAGACCGCCGATTGGTTTTTATGAGATGCTGCGAGTTGCTAAAAAGGGCGTCGTCGTTATCGAACCCGTGGACATCAATCTTTCATTTCCCCCTGTTTTATTTGTCAGAAATATCTTGGACAAGTTCAGCACCAAGTTGTTACGAAAAATTTGGAAGAATCAGTATTCATACGAAGTAGTAGGAAACTTTGTGTATAAAGTGTCATTCAGAGAGTTTGAAAAAATGGCTGTTGCGTTGGATTTACCCTGTATCGCCTACGCTGGGTTCAATACGGTGATGAGTGCGCGCTGGGAATCACAACAAAAACAGAACCTAAAACGCGCTTTTATTAATTTCCTTTCCAAAATTTCATTGATTCCGTATCATCACATTTCGATTGTGGTCTTCAAAGAAAAACCGTCGGAACAAGTGCGAGAAAAAATGCGCGGGCTGGGGTACAAAATTTATGACTTACCCAAAAATCCGTACAATTAGCAAAATTTTCGTTCTCTGACAATTTTTGTGGTACGAATATTCAACCTCACCCTAAATCCCTCTCCTGTCAGGAGAGGGACTATGTATTGCTCCCTTCTCCTGGCAGGAGAAGGGATGGGGATGAGGTTAGCCACAAAAATTGTCAGAGTTCCCAAAATATTTTTTATCTCGGAAACTCCCCGTCAAAATACCCTGCAAATTGCCAAAGCTCTAAAATATCCTCGGCCAAAACAGGATAAGGCGCGTATCGTTCGTTGAGGGATTTGAGCACCAGCAACCCCTTCTCACTGAGGTAATTGAAGACTTTTTTGAGTACTACGCCCTCGTCGCGCGTCACGACGAGGCAAATCGTGCCGTTTTTGATTTCTTTCCAATTTTCTACCCACTCCCCAAACACCACACAACCTTCGCGCAGGGGAGGCATTGAGTCACCTTCGTAGGGAAAAGCGCGGTACTTTTTTTCCTTGGACAAAAACGGTAGCTCAAAAGTGGGCAGTTGTTCGATATACTCCGCGTCGCCGTAGCCTGCCGTATAGCCCCCGAGTGCTTTGACGGGGACGTACTCAATGTTGCCGTTGGGAGTCCCAAAAGCCATTTGACGAGCCAAGTCCACGTTGAGTAAGTCATCAATGGAAATCCGAAAATGCCCCGCCAAAAACACCAAATCTTCGTAATTTGGCTCGGCGTTGCCCAGTTCGTAAGCCGCCAAAGTAGATTTTTTGAGTCCCAATTCATCCGCCAAACGCTGCTGAGAGATTTTACCCGCCAAGGCTCGCCGTAGATACGCCAAATTTTGTCCAAAATAAGTTGCCATTCAAATAGTTACGGTTTTTGGTTAAATTTTTTGTCCAAAAATACAAAAATTCGTTCTATGTTGAAATATTTTGGACGAAATTTTTGTTTTTATATAACATTCTATCACTTTTACTCAAATTCGACAACTTTTAGGAAAGTGGTCGAATTTAATTTGTGGCACAAGATTTGTGCTATGTACTTTGACCTATTTTTTTATCATGCGCTTCATTCTTTTATTGAGCCTCAGTCTAACGTTTCGTTTGACCGTAAGCGGCCAAAAAACCCTTCGTATTGAAGGCAAAATCGCCAATTTTCCGCCGCAGTTGTTGGTTTTGTCGCAGTATTTTGGGGGGCAACTCATGCCCATAGACACCACTGCCTCCAATCTGGAAGGGAAGTTTGTGTTTGAAGAAAAAGACAGCGTACAGGCGGGGCTGTTTCGCATTGTTGGCATTGGGCGGGGCTTAGATTTGGTGGTGTCGGAGTCTTTTGATTTTTCGTTGGAAGCCGACGCCCGCGATGTCATCGGTACGATTCGATTTAGCAACGCCCCCGACAATGCCTTACTGTTTGACTATCAGCGAAAAGTACGCGCCCGCTATCAGCCGCTGCTCCAGTATCGCCAGCAAGCAGGCATCAAAGACGACAACGACCCGCGTTGGAGGAGTCGTTTTGAGGCGTTCAACCTCACCATGAAATCTTTCACAGACTCCTTGTACGCCGCGCATCCGCAGTGGTTTGTGACGCGCTTTTTGAAGTCATTTCAAGAACCCCAACTGCCCGTACTACCCGTCAAAACGCTCTCGGCCAAAGACTCGCTTTACTTGAAAAATTACGCTTGGCAGCATACTTTCGACAACGCCTTTTTGTCTGATGAGCGGATGTTATATACGGCGCATTTTTCGACACGGGTGGGGCGGTTTGTGAAAAATATCCCTGCGTTGTCTGTCGAAGAATTAAAACAAACGATGGACAAAATCATCCCGCAAACCAACGGGACCAAAGAACTTCGCAAATATTTGGTGGGGCAGCTAGCCTCGCGCCTCGAAACCACCGCCGAGCCGCATTTGGACGCGCTTTATGAGCATATTGTCAAAAATTACGTAGAAACCGACCCCGCGCTTTGGGATGCGAGCACGCTTCAAAAAGTACGTGAAATGCGCGAAATCAGGGCCAAAATGGCTATCGGGAAAGTTTTTCCTGACTTAAAAATGACCGACATCGAAGGCAAGCCCAAAGCGTTGGGTGATTTGGAGGCCGAGCATACATTGCTGTTTTTTTACGACCCAGGATGCAGTCATTGCCGCGAAACAGCCCCCAAACTCACCGATTTTGTGAAACGAAACCCCAACTCGGTGTCGGTTTATGCGGTGAGTTTGGATGCCAACGAAGACACTTGGAGGCAGTTTATCAAAGATTTTCAGACCGAAAGTTTCGCCAATGTCCGCGACGCCGAGCGCAAGACCGATTTTTACAAACTCGGTGTGTGGAACTATCCTGCCATGTACTTACTCGACCGCGACAAGAAAATCGTGGCTCGGTGGCTGACAGTAGAGGAATTGGAGCGTTATTTCAGTCGGTAACTTACGGTGGCCTGTATCACGCCAGCGCGTTGTTGGAAGCGGCTTTGGCTCAGTTCGGAGGCACCGGGCGTACTGTACGAGATGTACATATCGCTCACGGGCTGAATGCTCGCCAAATAGCGCAGTTGTACCCCCAACTTGTTGAATTTCAATCCTGCGCCCAGTTGATACCCAAAAGCGTAAGTGCGATAAGGAGAGAATGTTAGCGGAGAATTGGCGTAGCTTGACAAGAAATTTTTGAGTTTTCCATCGTCAAACACATTGACCGAAAGCATCGGTCCACCCATCACATCAAAGCGTTTGGTCTGATAGCCTATCGAAACAGGAATATCCAACTGCCCGTACTGCACGGCTGTTTCGGTATTTTGACCTACTGTTTCCAGTACCGCCCCTTTGATAGAAATGAGGGCTTCTCCCTGCAAAAACACACTTTCTTGCGAGCGAGCATAGATACCCAGTGCGTAGCCCGTCGCGGCGCCACCTTTGCTGGTGATTTTGTCGTAGGCGGTTGAGCTTGAAGAGGGTTTTCTGCCCTGAAAATCATCACCCCTAAAACTCGTGATTTGGAGGCCACCTTTCAAACCCCACTCAATGCCCTGACTTTGGGCTTTTCCTACTACTGTCATCAACAAAATCAAAAATACCTTTGCCGTTTTTGTCATAATATTCCGTTTGGTTTGTTACACCTTTTAACAATAGTTTGTCGTCCGACGTCGCAAAGGTACTTTGTTTTGTCGTTCTCTGACAATTTTTGTGGTACGTATATTCAACCTCACCCTAAATCCCTCTCCTATCAGGAGAGGGACTATGTATTGCCCCCTTCTCCTGGCAGGAGAAGGGATGGGGATGAGGTTAGCCACAAAAATTGTCAGAGTTCCTGTTTTGTTAAATTTACGTTTTTTGAAGGCATAATAGATGCCCTTTGTACGTACCTACGCCAGAGCAGCCCAAATAAGTAAAATGGTGGCTGCAATCACCATAATACACTGAAAAAATGAACTTGTTCTCATAGTTGCTGTTGGTTTCAAAGGTTGTTGAGTTTTTTTAACGATACGTTCTCAATGACGCATTCCAGATAAAAACGGTTGGAATAAAAAAAAATTTTCCCCCTCGTGCAACCTTTATCATCTTCATAAGCATCTACCCCCTGAAACAGCCATTAACTTAGTAGTAAGTATTGCTCAATACCCAATACTAACATCTCAATACCGATTGTATGGTCAAAATTTTACAACTGTTTACCAATGAAAGCCAATTGGTCAAAGCCCTTCAACAAGGCGACGCCAAAGCACAACGCCACCTGTACGACAAATATTCGGCAAGGTTTTTGGCGGTTTGTGTAAGATACGTGGGCGACAGCATGGAAGCAGAGGATGTGATGATTGAGGGGTTTATGAAGATTTTTGAGCGAATAGGGCAGTACCGAGGTGAGGGCAGTTTTGAAGGGTGGATGCGCCGTTTGATGACCAACGAAGCCCTCATGTACCTGCGCTCACGTCGGCAAATCGAAGTAGAACTTGATGCGCCCGAGGCGCAAAAGGCCGCCAACGTAGAATGGGCAGATGCCGCACTCGATGCCAGTGAACTGCTCACAATAGTCGCCAAACTGCCTACGGGCTACCGCACGGTATTCAACCTTTACGCGATAGAAGGCTACTCTCATGCCGAAATCGCCGAGCAGTTGGGCATCACCGAGAGTACCTCCAAGTCGCAGTTACACCGGGCGAGGGGACTTTTACAAGAAATGCTCCAAAGCCTCGAAACAGGCAGTAGAAACGTAGGGAATTATTAAAAGTTAAAGAATAAGCTATTTCAACATTCGATGTTCCTTGTTCAATATTCGACATTCCAAAAAATTAGGCTTTTACGAAAATGAAAAAGAACCCAATAGACGATTTGTTTTCCCGCAAGCTACGTGAGGCCGAGCTAACACCCCGCGCAGAAGCTTGGGAAAAACTCCAAATGCGCCAACAGACCAAACAACGACGGGCGGTTTGGATTCAGTGGGGGCCGTGGTTGGCGGCGGCAGGGGTAAGTTTACTGCTCATAGCGGGTTGGTTGAGTTGGAAAGACGAGGCTGTTTCTCCCACCAATACGCAGATGGCACAAAACACAACCAAAAACCCAAGCGTCAATTCGTTGTCAAAACCAGTTCAAAATCAGGCAGTTGATATAGAATTTAACAAAAGACAGGTAGTTGTACAAGTCGAAGGGAAAAGCGTAGTGGCTGAATCGAAAAACAACATTGAAAACGAACAGCAGGTCATTCAAACAACCGCCCCCCAAATCGCCCAAACTATGCCGCAAGTAGTCCAAGAAGCGAAGCCGTCTGTTGAATCTGGGCTGCCCACGGTAGAAACAACCACTGCCGTAGCGCAAGCAACACCGTCGGTAGAGCCCAAACCCACCGAAAAGAAAGTCGTGCTACAACTGCCCGATTTGACAGAAATGGAGCGGGTAGCCAGCACCATGACTCCAAACGAATCGGTAACCACAAGCACCGAATTGGAGGCAGATTTTTTGAACAAACCTCGCAAAACTTCCAAAATGGCCAAAGTTTGGCAACAACTCAAAAACGCCAAAAGTGGTGAAAAAGTGGATTGGGACGAAGTAGGCTTCAACCCCAACAAACTAATCGCCAAAGCAACCGGCAAAAAAGAAACCAATGAAAAATAAACCAAAAAATACACAGTACAAAATCAATCAAGCCATGAAAAAGTTAGGACTTACCCTCGTTTTAGCCATTGCGACGTTGGCCGCACAAGCCGAAAAATACCTTGTCCAAGGCGACTCGCTTATCGTTCAGTTTGGCAACAATACCCGTATGGTCATTCATGCCAAAGACAAAAAAGACATCTTGACGCTCCGTCAGTACGACCTCAACAAAATCGTCCGCGATATGGGTGCAGCCCTCGATTCGACGACCAACGAAACCTACGTCTATATCAACGAACAAAGCGGACGTAAATACCTCAAAGACACCGTTTTGGTGATTAGTCGTAAAGATGGCGAGGTCAAAATCACCGTAAAAGACCCCGATATTAAGGCCAAAAATAAAGACAACGACACGGTATCTATCCGAGAAGAAATCAAGGAGACCATCAAAGAAGAAGTAAGAGAAGCCATCAAAGAAGGCCGTGACGATGATGATGACAGGTCTTACACACGCACCGTGCGACGCAAATACAAAAGCCCCCGCAACGGCTTCGATGTCCTCGTCGGACTTAATGCTTTTGGTCAAAACGACCCTACCTCCAACTACAACAGCGGCGACTACGATTTGCTGCCGTTTGGGTCGCGCTTCGTAAGCCTGAGTTGGGTACGCGGGGCTTCGCTTTCACGCGGACAAGACGCCTCTTTTGGCATAGATTTGGGCATAGATGTAAGCTGGTACAACCTCATGTTTGACGGAAACAATACTGTCCGTAAAGACCTCAACAGAGTGTCGTTTCCGCAGTCTTCAGTGGAGCTTTACAAGTCAAAATTGACCGCTGCCTACGTTAATGTATCTTTGATGCCCACCGTCAAAGTCCACAACGGGCCTATTTCTTATCTAAGCGTAGGAATGTACGGAGGCTATCGGATAGACAGCTACACCAAAACCCAAGAAGCGCGCCGGGGCCGCTCTCAGCGCGACCATTCCAATCTGTACCTCAACGACTTCCGTTATGGTGTTAGTGGTGAAATAGGTATTCGCAATTTCCCCGATTTGTTTGTTCAATATGACATGGGAACCCTCTTTCAGTCCAACAAAGGGCCTTCGGTTCGCATGGTTAGTTTTGGCATAAGGCTCTAAGAAAAATAAATTTTCAGAGGAAGTTTTGACTTTAAAACTAAACCTCGTACATTTGCGACTCCAAAACCGAACCCAATGGTTTTGGAGTCGTTTTTTGAAGTCTAAAAGGGGGTGTACCAGAGTGGCCAAATGGGGCAGACTGTAAATCTGCTGGCGTACGCCTACGGTGGTTCGAATCCATCCGCCCCCACCAATCTTAATGCGTAAATGCACAAATGTGTAAATGAAAATATCACTCATTCACAATTCAAGCGTTCACTCATTAATCAGCGGGAGTAGCTCATTTGGTAGAGCGGTAGCCTTCCAAGCTTCAGGTGGCGGGTTCGAGCCCCGTCTCCCGCTCAAAGAGAGGTAGTCTTTAAGGTTCAGGTGGTGGCGGTTCATCGTTACGACGGTGTCGCGTCCGACTTCGAGCCTCGTCTTCCGCTCTGTTCAGAAGTTAATTGTTGTTAGTTAATAGTTATTCGATACCAACATCTCCAATAACCATTAACCAATCACAATTAACTTTTTTCTTAAAAAGCTGTTATAGCTCAGTGGTAGAGCACTTCCTTGGTAAGGAAGAGGTCCGGGGTTCAAATCCCCGTAACAGCTCCATCAGTAAAGTAGTTACAATGCTGGTAAGGAAGATGTGCGGGACGGTTCGCCGCTGCGACGGTGTGGCGCTCGACTTCAAATCCCCGTAACAGCTCATACTTTTAGTGAGAAAGTTTTCTGTAAATCAATAAGTTTAATAAACACAATTTTAGTAATAAGACAATGGCAAAAGCAACCTTCGACCGCAGTAAGCCTCACGTGAACGTAGGTACTATCGGTCACGTTGACCACGGCAAAACTACTTTGACTGCCGCAATCACAAAAGTACTTTCTGAAAAAGGTTTGGCAGAGAAGAAGGACTTCTCTTCTATTGACTCTGCACCTGAAGAAAAAGAGCGTGGTATCACTATCAACACCGCGCACGTAGAATACCAAACAGACAACCGTCACTATGCACACGTGGACTGTCCAGGCCACGCTGACTATGTGAAAAACATGGTAACGGGTGCTGCCCAGATGGACGGTGCCATCATCGTGGTAGCTGCTACTGACGGCCCAATGCCTCAAACTCGCGAGCACATCCTCTTGTCACGTCAGGTAGGTGTTCCTCAGCTTGTTGTGTTTATGAATAAAGTGGACATGGTGGACGACCCAGAGTTGTTGGAGCTTGTAGAAATGGAAATCCGCGAATTGCTTTCATTCTACGAATTCGACGGCGACAATATCCCTGTTATCCAAGGTTCTGCTTTGGGTGCTTTGAACGGTGAGCCTAAGTGGGTTGCTACTGTTGAAGCCTTGATGGATGCCGTAGATAGCTGGATTCCTACACCTGCTCGTGAAACAGACAAGCCTTTCTTGATGCCTATCGAAGACGTGTTTACTATCACTGGTCGTGGTACTGTAGCTACAGGTCGTATCGAGCGTGGTATCATCAACTCTGGCGAGCCTGTTGAAATCCTCGGTATGGGTGCTGATAACTTGAAATCAACGGTAACGGGTGTGGAAATGTTCCGCAAGATTTTGGACCGCGGCGAAGCTGGTGACAACGTAGGTTTGTTGCTCCGTGGTATCGAAAAAACCGACATCCGTCGTGGTATGGTTATCTGTAAGCCTGGTTCAGTGAAGCCTCACGCCAAATTTAAGGCAGAGGTCTATATCTTGTCAAAAGAAGAAGGTGGCCGTCACACGCCATTCTTCAACAACTACCGCCCTCAGTTCTATTTCCGTACTACTGACGTAACGGGTATCATCACGTTGCCTAAGGATGTAGAAATGGTAATGCCTGGCGATAACTTGACTATCGAAGTAGATTTGATCAACCAAATCGCGATGGAAAAAGGTCTCCGTTTCGCTATCCGCGAAGGTGGCCGTACCGTAGGTGCTGGTCAGGTGACTGAAATCTTGGATTAATCTCCAAAATACCAATAACAAAAAAAGGGCGCTCCAACGAGCGCCTTTTTTTGTTGGAAAGTTTTTCGTTACTTCGTGGTGCTTTGACTAACCCAATGAGATGAGAATAGCCGCTAAATACCTCTTTTTGTGCCTGTTAGGTATTGGGCGTGTGTGTATCTATGCACAGTCTCCTGTCATTAAAATAGCCGAAAAAGATGTTTCTCTATCGCTTTGGGGAAGAAAAGAAGTGACGTTTTGGACGGGCGATACTACCGTGCCAACCGTCAATCGAAATTTAAATAACTACATCGTTTCAGCCCCTTTTGAGTCTTCATCAGGACAGCCGAAGAGTTTGGGGTTTATCCAAAACCACCAAGTTTGGCTAAAATTTAAAGTCAATAAAAATACGGTATCGTCGGTCAATTGGGTGTTACAAAACGACTACCCAATGATAGATGAATTGTACTGTCATGTTGTGGACGAGCAAACGGGTCAAGTGACCGTCAAATCACTCAAAGAGTCTATTCCGGGGTATCAGCGCGACATCAATGTGCATCAAGCGGCGATTCCGTTGGACTTAGTTCCTTTCAAAAACTATACTGTTTATGTGCATTTGGTCAGTGCCGATGCCAAAAAGATGCAGTTTAGACTTACCCAAACGACTTATTTCTACGAGCGTTATTTTGACCAACTGTGGCTTTGGATGGCACATTTGGGGTTTGTGGCCTGTATGATTGTCGTACAGCTTATCTTTTTGTTTGTTACCCGTGAGCGCAATTTCCTGTTTTACAGCCTGTTTATGATAGGCTATCTGTTGGTGGCTGTCGTTGGAGGCTATGGCGTGGTAGATAAGTGGTTGTGGCCTCATAATCAATGGTTTAAAAGTTATGGAATTGTTGTAGTAACATTGTTGAGCAACGTATTGGGGGTGCTTTTTTATGTCAATGCTTTGCGACTCAAAACGCAAATGCCCCTGCTTTACAAGACACTTTGGGTGCAGACCCTTGCTTCAATGGTCGGGCTTTATTTTGTTTTTAGTCAAGACCCGCCTTTTACCGCCAATGAATATGCTTGCTGGATTTATATCTTGTTTTTTTGTTTAGTCGCCTCTGCCTGTTGGGCGAGCTATCGGCGTGGCAACTCCTCGGCGATTTATTACTTTTGCGGGACGGTCGCGTATTTTGTTGGTATCATGGTGGTATTGTTTTGGACACTCAACTATATCGAGCCAAACCTCCTCGTTATCAATGCGATACACATTGGCAGTATGCTCGAAATGGTGTTTTTTACGTGGGCATTGGCCCGAGAGTACCGCCAAACGCGCGAGCAAAAAGAGCAAACACAACGAGATTTGATACAAACACTGCAAACCCAGAACCAAGAGATTTCGGAGGCATTAACACGAGGCCAAAACCTCGAACGGAAGCGAGTGGCCGCAGATTTGCATGATTCATTGGGCGGGACACTCTCGGCAATTCGATGGACACTCTCGGGGATTGACGCGCAAAAGTTGAGCGACCCAGAAAAACAGGTCTATAACATACTGCGCGAAATGACCGACGACGCGCACCAGAAATTAAGATTTTTGAGTCATAATCTTCACCCAGAAGACTTAGAGCAAGATGGACTATGGGTTAGTTTAGAAAAGTTGATGGATAAACTCAACCGAAATGGTAGAACGAAATTTTATTTAGAGACCCAAATTGACGAAAAGTTAGAAAAACAAGTGGAGTTTGAATTGTATAATATTTGTTTGGAGTTAATCAATAATGTCATCAAGCACGCCCAAGCGACCCAAACACACCTTACCCTCAAACGGCAAAATGGTCACATTTACCTCGAAATCAATGATGACGGCAAGGGAATGAAGCCTACCGAAAAATCGGGAATTGGGCTTCGCAATATTCAAGAACGTATCAATACACTCAAAGGAACTTGGCAGATAGAGTCATCGGGCAACGGCACCAAAATCTCTGCTCAGATTCCTTTTCATTAGACCTCTATTTTTATTATTCATGGCTAAAAAACGTAACTCCGCCCTCATTTTTATCTTTATTACGCTTCTCATTGATGTCACAGGCATCGGGATTATCGTTCCTGTCGTACCTCGATTGATTCAAGAATTGACAGGCGAAGGTGTTTCAGACGCGGCTTTTTATGGCGGTTGGCTCACGTTTACGTACGCTTTTATGCAGTTCTTTTTCTCTCCAATTTTAGGAGGACTAAGCGACCGCTACGGGCGTAGGCCAGTGCTGTTGCTCTCGTTGATGGGCTTCGGGATAGACTACATATTTACAGGTTTTGCCAACACGATAGGCTGGTTGTTTGTAGCGCGCATTGTAGCGGGCATTTTGGGGGCGAGTTTCACGACGGCAGGGGCGTACATCGCCGACGTGAGCGAACCCGAAAAGCGCGCTCAGAATTTCGGTCTCATTGGGGCTGCTTTTGGGCTTGGGTTTATTTTAGGGCCACTGTTGGGGGGCGTGCTGGGAGGGTATGGTACGCGAGTGCCATTTTTTGTGTCGGCAGGGCTGGCGTTGCTCAACTGCCTCTATGGTTTTTTTGTGTTGCCCGAATCCCTCAAACCCGAAAACAGGCGAGCTTTTGATTGGAAACGCGCCAATCCAATGGGGTCATTGCGCCAATTGCGTAGCTATCCAAAAATATGGGATTTGATTACGCCGTTGGTTTTTATCATGTTGGCAGGTTATGCTACACAAAGCGTATGGACTTTTTTCACCATCGAAAAATTTCAGTGGAGTGAGCAGATGATTGGGTATTCGCTGGCGTTTGTGGGTGTGAGCGCGGCGGTAGTTCAGGGCGGGCTGACGCGCACCCTCATTCCAAAGTTGGGAAATCGTACCTCCATTTATTTCGGGCTTGTTTGCTACGCGCTGAGTTTTTTGATGTACGCTTTTGCCAATCAAGGCTGGATGATGTTTTGCATTACGGCTTTGGCCGCGCTGGGTGGTTTGGCTACGCCTGCTATTCAGGCGATTATGTCCAACGAAGTACCCGCCAACGAGCAGGGTGAACTACGCGGTGGCCTGACGAGTTTGATGAGCCTGACTTCTATTGTAGGCCCTCCCGTGATGACGGGCCTTTTTTCGTATTTCACAAGTCCTTCCGCACCTTTTCATTTTTCGGGCGCGGCGTTTATGGCAGCGTTTGTCTTGGTCTTGCTGAGTATTGGATTGGTTTGGCGGGCGTTTTCAAAGGCGCGATAAGGTGAGTCCACCGTCTATCATAAACACCTGCCCCGTGGAATAAGGAAACGCCCCCGTGGCAATGGTTTTGATTACCCCAGGCCGTACTTCATAGACAGGAATCCCGAACTCGCCCAATCGGGCGGCAAAAAGCTGGGTCACCATGCTCAAACCCGCTTTGGAAACGCAATACTCACCCCGATTGACCGATGCAACGGTAGCCGAAATGGACGAAACATTGATGATACGTGCCTCAAAGTCAGGATTTTCTTGCTTTTGTTGAATCATCCAATGAGCAACCGCTTGGGTGAGAAAGTAGTTACTTTTGAGGTTGGTGTTGAGTACATAATCAAAACTTTCCTCGGTGGTTTCCAAAACATCGGCACGGATTTTAGGGGCTACACCCGCATTATTGACCAGCAGATTGAGTCGCCCAAAATGACTTTTGATGTTGGACAACATTGCCTCACGCGCCTCACGCGAGGCCACGTCGCCTTGGCAATAAATCACTTCAGCCCCACGTGTGCGTAATTGCGTGAGGACTTCTTGGACGGCGGCCTCCTCGCGCATACCGTTGATAGCCAAGTCAAAGCCTTGGTCGGCCAAATGTTCGGCGATGCCCAGCCCTATACCGCGACTGCCTCCTGTGATAAATGCAATAGGTTTCATGGATGGGTTGTTTAGTACTTAATACATGACATAATTGGGTGTATCTAAGCTGTAGAGCTTATTTTTGGGCTTCCGAGTTTCCAAACGATACACCCAATGCAAGAAGTAGAAATAGGATTAAAAAAGCAAATAGAGTGCCATTTTCTCTGTGACAAGCGTTATCTAAAGCTACTGAGTAGGCTAATCATGGTGCTATTGAAGTTATCAGAGAGTAATCTCAGTAAGTGGAGCATATGTCGCCAACTCAATAAATCCTTGTAATTGAGTCTCAATTTCTTATTCAAATGCAAGGTAGTAACCCCTTGTGCTACACCTTTCAGTATCAAAACTAGGGTAATACAGTTATAGTGGATGCCACTCAATACAGTATGAGTGAAAATATTAAAAACTGAACCGCATTGCTTACATTAAAATTGACGGGTATTTTGTCAAAGTGTACCCATATCAATATAAACTGAATCCAATTTATGAAATAGAGTGCAAACGTTGGCTATTTGACTTTACAACTGATTTAAAGAGTAAACGACACAAAGGAATTGTTCAAC
>JALOLW010000465.1 GCA_025455795.1 Spirosomataceae bacterium | reverse complement strand
GCCCGAAAACGCTCCAATTCGATGGGGCGACGCGCTGCGGCAAAAAAAGTATTGATTTTGGCTTCGCTCCAATCGTCCACCCCAAAGAGGCGTTGGGCTTTGGCAAAGCCGTAATCTTGGGCAAAAGACACTTTGGTTTTGCCCGCACTACCGCGCTTGGTCGTGATGATGATAACGCCCGCGTTGGCACGGGTACCATAAATCGCCGCCGCCGAGGGGCCTTTCAGTACTTCTACGTTTTCGATGTCATTGGGGTTAAGGTCAGAGATGCGGTTGGCAGCATCGTCTTGGGTTTCAGCCCCCGACGCGCCCGTCACCGAGCCGCGCCCTGAGCGGTTGACGGCGTTGTTGGCATAGACCCCGTCAATGATGTATAGTGGCTGTGAAGCACCCACCAACGACGAAATACCGCGCAACTGAATCGAAACCCCACCACCCGGCGCACCGCCGTTGGTGTTCATGTTTACGCCCGCGAGTTTGCCATAAAAAGCGTTATCAACGGTCTGAATTTGGGTAGTTCCCATCAATTCTTTGGCCGAAATAGTACCCACGGCGTTGGCCAAGTTGGAGCGTTTGATGCTTGATGCCAGACCCGTCACAACTACTTCTTGAAGGTTGGAAACATCTTCGGTAAGGGTGGCGTCCACGGTGCTGCTGCTGCCTGCGGCGATTTCTTTGGTCTGAAAACCAATCGAAGAAAATACCAGTGTTGGGTTATTTTGGCGAGGAGCAATAGTATATTTCCCGTCGGCACCACTGACCGTGCCGAGTGCTGTGCCTTTGACAATCACGCTCACACCTGGGATGGGATTGCCACTTTCTGATTTGATAGTCCCACTGATGGTTGTTTGGGCAAAGGTGGCCATACTTAACAGCCAAGCACCTGCCCAAATCACCAGCTTTGCTACCGCAAAACGAGTAGTTTTTTGCATACAATTTGTTGATTAGGTTGTGATAAAAAGTCTAAAATCCACAACAAAATTAGTCAAGTGAATGTTTCAAAAAAAAGTTTCTGAAAATTTTATAAAATTAAAAGTAAGCATATTCCGTAGAATTCAGAATATTATTTTGAATTTTGGCAATTGATAGACAAGTATCCAAAATAAACTACTGGAAATTTACACTCACACAAACGCATTGATAAAAACAATAACCCAAAATAACAAAAAATCACCTTTTTCGGGGGAGGAATGTAATGGTGGCAAACATCAAAAGAACTTTTCAATATTGGCTAATGTTAGAAGACTAAAATCAAAAATATCATGGTAACGGTCACAGATAAAGCAAAAGACAAGATTTTTCAACTGCGCCAAGAAGAAGGACGTACTACCGAGCATCATATTCGGGTAGGTGTCGTGGGCGGGGGGTGTTCGGGTTTGATGTACAACCTCGAATTTGACACCCAAAAGCAACCCAACGACATGGAGTTTGAGGACAAAGGCGTGAAAATCGTGGTGGATAAAAAAAGCATTTTGTACCTCGCTGGTACGATGCTTGATTTTTCGGACGGCCTCAATGGCAAAGGATTTCAATTTGTTAATCCCAATGCTTCGCGCACTTGTGGGTGCGGAGAGAGTTTTGCCGTATAAAAGTAAAATCATCAACATCGAATAGTCATGGAAGAATGTTGAAGTAAGTCCAACACCTCCCATTCAACATTCGGTATTGGCTGTTCATTGTTGGAAATTACAAACAAAGGCGCGAAATTTTGCGCCTTTGTTTGTTTTGGTTAATACTCTCACAACCAATGAGTACTCCTTGTTCCGTTCTCCGTTCTCCGTTCTTTTATTTTTGATTCGTGAAACATTTAACATTTATTTCGTGAAACATTGTTGTTGATTCCAAAATAAAGGCGGATATTTGAGGGCGATAAACCTAACAACAATGGGCAAAATCATAGCAATAGCAAATCAAAAAGGCGGAGTCGGAAAAACTACTACGGCCATCAACTTGGCGGCAAGTTTGGCGGTGTTGGACTACAAAACCCTCATCGTGGATGCCGACCCACAAGCCAACTCAACGTCGGGATTGGGCTACAATCCCAAAGAAATCGAATACAGTATCTACGAATGTATGGTAGAAGGAGTGCTGCCGCAAGAGTCTATCGTCGAAACCAACTTTGAGAATCTGTTTCTGCTGCCTTCACACATTGATTTGGTAGGGGCTGAAATTGAGATGATTAACCTCAAAAATCGGGAAGAAAAAATGCGAGAGGCACTGCTGCCCATCAAAGACGAGTACGATTTCATCATCATTGACTGTTCGCCTTCGTTGGGGCTTATCACCATCAACAGCCTCACCGCCGCCGACTCGGTCATCGTGCCAGTACAGTGTGAGTATTTTGCGTTGGAGGGCTTGGGCAAGTTGCTCAACACCATCAAAATCATTCAGACACGCTTGAATACCAATTTGGCGATTGAGGGGATTTTGCTCACCATGTACGATATGCGCGTTCGCCTTTCCAATCAGGTGGTCAATGAAGTAACGGCGCATTTCAAGCAGATGGTGTTTCATACGATTATCCCGCGCAACATTCGTTTGAGCGAGTCGCCCAGCTACGGAGTACCTACCATTGCCCAAGATTCTGATAGCAAAGGGGCGGTAAGTTACCTCAATTTGGCCCGCGAGATTTTGGTAAAAAATGGCCTTTTAGAGCAAAACGAAGTACCATCAAGAAAAGGATGAAATAGACACGCAATAAAATCATGGAAAATATTAAATCAGCTCCCAAAAAATTGACTGGGCTTGGACGTGGCTTAGGGGCGTTGCTACAAGATAGCGACAGTGTGAATAGAAATGCGCGTCCTGCTTCTAACACATACGACACTGTCAGTATGATGAACGAGATACACGTGGAGCAAATAGACGTAAACCCCTATCAACCTCGTACTCGTTTTGACGAAGAAGCCCTCAACGAACTCGCCGAATCTATTCGTATTCAGGGAATTATCCAACCGATTACGGTGCGACAGATAGGCAAAGAGCGGTTTCAGTTGATTTCGGGAGAGCGACGCTTGCAGGCATCCAAACTCGCAGGTCTCACGCACGTACCCGCTTACGTGCGCACCGCCAACGACCAGCAGATGCTCGAAATGGCATTGATTGAAAACATCCAACGCGAAAACCTCAACGCCATTGAAATAGCCCTTAGTTATCAGCGATTGATCAGCGATTGTGGCCTCAAACAAGAAGAACTCGGCGACCGGGTGGGCAAAAACCGCACTACCGTCAATAATTATATTCGACTCCTCAAACTCCCCCCCATCATTCAGGCATCTCTCCGCGATGAGCAGATTTCGAT
>JALOLW010000464.1 GCA_025455795.1 Spirosomataceae bacterium | reverse complement strand
AATAGACCAACTATCGCTTGGTGTGAGGTTTTTAGGCCAAATTTCGCTCCAATTGAGTGCTGCCCCCGAGAATATCAAAAAATTGAGAAAAACGTATTGAGGATGTTGGACGAGGTTTTGCAGTGGGTTGTTGCGGGTTTGGATGAACGTGTAGTCATAAAAATAAGCACTCATTATCAAAAACAAGCATCCAGTCCAGATGGCTGTTGGTTTCCAACGTTTTTGTAACACCAAAACGGCTGCCCCTGCCACCCAAACCAAGATACCATTGCCAAAAGTAAAAGTACACAGCGTGGCACTGAAAATTGCCAACCAAAACGAAAGCCTGCGTTCATTGGAAAGCCAATGAATGGTCAGTAAAGCAAAAAAAACGACGGAATTGTAAGCCAGTGTGGCCGCAGGCCAAAGTACCCCATCGTAAGAATAGCAAGGTTGAAAAATCAATAATGCAACAGGGAGCAAATAGATGAGCGATAATTGGAGCGCTTTGAGTTGCTGCCATACCAACCACAAAGTACCCAAAAGTGACAAATTGCCTATGACCAAAATAGCATAAAAAGATACTTTGCCCATAAAAAGGTACTGTAGCAGTGCCACCAAGCGAGTATAAAACAGCCGATGCTCTACAAACTGCTCAAAAAGTAGGTTAAACTTTACCCCTAAGTCTTTGCTATTGAAGTATTTGTAAAGAAAATTAAGGATCAATTCAAAGTCATCCCCCTGCGGAATATCACGAGAGAAATACCCTAAAAAAATACTAAAAAGACCAATAGGGATAGCAATAATTAGTAAGTATAATATTTTTCTCATCATCGTTGAGACAAAAAACAGGATAGCATGTTTCTATTTTTTTAGAGAAGTATATTTTCTATTTTCAATAAAGTTACTATTTTTTTCGCTGTTCTACCAACGTCCTGATTTCGTCGGCAGTACGAAATACCTTAGCCCCTTTTTGAATTTTGGTTCTGATAAACTTCGGTCGTTTTTTTGTTTCTTCAAAAATCTTGCTGATGTATTCGCCCAAAAACGAAATGCCCAGCAACGTCAATCCACCAAAAAGGGTAATCAGAATGATGACCGTCGTAAAGCCTTGGGGTGTATCTGGAGCGATGAAGTATTTGGCCAAAATCTGATAAAAAATACCTAATATCGAAAGTCCCGTGAGCGCAAAGCCCGCGTAGCTCATCAACTCCAAAGGTGCAAAACTAAACGAGAAAATGGCTTTTTTGGCCCACCAGATATTTTTGCGCCAGTTGTTGGTACTGACCCCAAACATCCGCTCAGGACGCACGTAGTCCACGCCTGTTTGTTTGAAGCCCACCCACGCCCGCAGCCCGCGCAAAAACTGCTCAGTCTCGGGCAAAGCCACGATTTCCTTCACTACTTTGCGGTCTATCATCGAAAAGTCGCCCGCGTCGCGCGGGATAGGTACGTAGCTGAGGTTTTGAAATATTTTATAAAACAACTTGTATAAAAACTCAATATGTGGCTTCATTTCGCGCTTTACACGCACGCCATACACCACGTCGTACTCACCTGTATGCCATTTTTCGTAAAATTTCGGAATGATTTCGGGCGGGTCTTGCAAGTCACCGTCCATCAGCACCACGGCATCGCCCGAGGCGATTTCCATACCACTCAAAAAGGCCGATTGTGAGCCAAAATTGCGACTGTGGGTAATACCGATCACGTTGGAATCACGCTGACAGATGTCGTTGATGACGGCTTCTTGGTTGTCAGGACTGGCATCATTCACAAAAATAATCTCGTAGCGCACTTTCATTTCGTTGAATGTCTTGACCAATCGCTCGTACATAAACGGAATAGCTTGGGCATCTTTGTAGCACGCAATAATGGCCGTGATGACGGGGTTGAGCGTTGGATTTTTGAAAGCAGGCAGCACCCGCGCTTCGTATTGGCTGCTGAGTTGCCAATCGCGGTATTGTTGGAGGCCGTCGGCCAGTGAAGTACGGGCTTTCCACCCCAAATCACGTTCGGCGGCGGTGGCATCGCCGTACCAATCGGCCAAGTCCCAGCCACGGTTGGGCATACTTCCCCACGTAGGTTGTGGGGCAATACTGAAGGTTTGGCGGGCGGTGTCCACCAACTCGCGCATGGTGGTTTTTTGACCGGTAGCGATGTTGTAAGAGTTGCCCGCAATGTGCTTATCTACGCGCAAGGCCGCATCGAGAAACGCCTCCACGCAGTCATCCACATACACAAAATCACGGCTAATATCGGGCGAAACCAACGGCGGATAACTACTTTTGCGGGCTTCTTCCACCAATCTCGGAATCAGTCGGTCAGGTTCTTCCCAAGCACCATAGATTGAGTAAAGCCTGAGATTGAGGGCTTTGCGTTGATGGACTTTGGCATAAAACTCAATCATATACGCTGCCGAAACCTTCGACACGGCATAGTGACTGTTGGGTTTGACGGTATCGGTTTCTTTGGGTGCGGCGCAGTTGAAGCCATACTCGGAGCTACTGCCCGCGTGGATGTAGGCGGTTTCTTCGGTGCAGTTTTCGAGCAGATTGACCGTGCCAATGACGTTGGTTTCGTAAATCAGCGTGGTGTTTTTTTGCTTGCTGTACGCGCCGTAGGCCGCCAAGTTGAAGATGGTGCGTGGTTTGTATTCTTTGAAAACCTGCTCGACGGAGTTGTTGGAAAGAATATCGCAGTGAACAATGTTTTCAAACGGCACATTGAGCAGTTTGAGCCGCCAAGCCTTGGTAGCATCGTGGGTGACGGCGTACACATCTTTGCGAACGCTAAAAATATCTTTGAATAGATTGGCTCCGATAAAGCCACTGGCCCCAAATACAAAAATAGGGCCGCGGAGTTGAAGTATTTTTTCTTGGTAAATCAAAATGCTATTCGTTGATTGATTCGTTTTTTGTTTCTGATGTCAGTATTTCCTCTATTTCAATCAAAAGTGATACGGAAGTATATTTTGAGGCATTCCAAACTAAATCCAAATCAACATGGAGATAATCGTGAATCAGCCTGTCCCGAAAACCTGCCATCTGTTTCCACTTAATAGTAGGATATTTTTGCCGCAATTCTACAGAGATACGTTTTGTTGCTTCACCCATCACTTCAAACTGCCTGATACAGGCATCTTGTATCATGCGTTGGTTCATAAATTGTGCGATTGATATTTCATCAGTGTACTCAATGATAGCCGACAAGCATCCTCGTATATGTTCAAGATATACTAAATCACTTTTCATAGATCAATACCATGTCTTGGTTGATACTTTTTTGGACTCTATGGTTGGAAAATTTTAGCGCATTTTCGG
>JALOLW010000463.1 GCA_025455795.1 Spirosomataceae bacterium | reverse complement strand
AATCATTGTTTTAGTTTGGTTATACAAATAAATAGGAAAATGACTGAATGGTTGTATTTCACGGGGGCTTTATTGATAAAACGCCCATTTTTTGAGATATACTTAACCAATAGAGGTTTGCAAACCTGCGTTCACAGGTTTGAGTTTTTGAAAATTAGTATTTATCAAAGATTGCAGTTGTTCTTTGTAATTGTGGATTTCGTGGAAGAAGTCATCAATTCGTTGTCGAAAAACATTGGGGTCTGGGGTGTAATTCGATTTAATGACTTGTTTTTTGAGGAATTTCCAGAGCCTTTCAATAGGATTAAGATTAGGTGAATAAGGAGGCAGGAAATGCATCTTAATTCGCGAATTTTCGAGGTATTTTTGGACTTCTTTTGATCGGTAGTAACGGGCATTATCTACAAAAAGATGAATGACTTTTTTATGGGGGAAGCGTTCTTCAATCATTGAAAGCCAGATAATAGCAGTGGTTGCATTAATAGTATCGGCTTTGTGATGCACTACTTCACAAGGGTTAGCAGGATTGACAGCCCCATTGATATTGACTCTAACTCGACCTGTATTAGAGGGTATTTCCTTTTCTTTCCCTTTTTCAATCCAAGCATAGCTTGACTCGGTATTGTGATGAGGATGAACACCGTCCCCAAATAGAATTATCTCGTTTTCAGGTAGGTTTTTCTCTATTTCTCTAAATTCTGAAATGAATTGTTCCTGTTTTCCAGCATCAGCTTTGGAGGGTACTAATTTGGTTTTCTTGTAAACAAATCGCTGCGGCGAACCGCCCTAAACGATGTAACAAAGCAATTACGCCGTCTGGTGTATATTCCACTTGAAAACTATTCTTAATATAGACTAATATATCCAGTGAACTATGACAAATATTAGCGTTTACATATTGCTTTACCATCCCTTTCTGTTCATCTGTTAATTTCCCTACGCAAGGCTTGTAATGAGTTTCTAAATAGCTATCGAAATTTTTACTTGAATTGTACTGATGATAATGCCGATAAATCGTACTCTGATCTACTCCCAAAATAAAAGCAATCTCGCTAATTGGGTATTTCTTGTGAAGCATCAACAAAGTAGTTAGCTTCTGATAGGTCAGCCTATCAGAAGTATTACGTTGCAATTCTTGCAACAAGGATATTTGTGATTCTTCCAAGATTAGTTCCATAGTCATTTTAAACGTAACAGTAGTCTTTTTCTTGCAAACCTAATTCAGTTTACTATATTTTTCAGGACTACTTTCTACCAAACTGACCCGCAACAAAATCCCCGCTTCGGCCATCGCCATTTTGTTGGGGCTGGTATTGGCCTACGTTGGGGGCATTTATACTGGCGGTGAGAAAGGCATTGCCGATGTCAAAATATTTTCGGGTTTTGGCGTGATGGGCGGGGCCATGCTGCGCGATTTTGCCATTGTTTCTACCGCTATGGGGGCGAGTTTCGCGGTCATGCGCCAAGCGGGCGTCGTAGGGTTGGTGGCATTGCTGCTGGGGATTCCGTTGTCGTTTGCGGGTGGGGTGGCGGTGGCTTGGGCATTTGGATACCACGACGCCGTGAGCCTTACGACCATCGGAGCGGGAGCGTGTACCTACATCGTGGGTCCTGTCACGGGCGCAGCCATTGGGGCCAGTTCCGACGTGATGGCGTTGAGTATTGCGACGGGCGTAGTCAAAGCGGTTTTTGTGGCGATAGGTACTCCTTTGATGGCAAAATGGATTGGCCTTGACAACCCGCAATCGGCCATGGCTTACGGCGGACTCATGGGCACCAACAGCGGCGTGATGGCGGGCTTGGCCGCTACCGACCCCAAACTCGTCCCTTACGGTGCCTTGACCGCTACTTTTTATACAGGATTGGGCTGTTTGATTTGTCCTTCGCTGCTGTTTCTATTGATGCGACAGTTTTTTTAGTCATTGTGCTTAAAACTGAATCTCCTTCCCCGTTTGATACCACTGATTTTTTCCATTTTGACGAATCAGCACGTACAGTTGATACGTTCCTGCGGCAACAGAAGCACGGTGGATAGACGCCGAGAAGCCTCTGTCCCAGTACCATCCTCTCCGTACGAAAGTTTTGAGCGGGAGCGCGCGCTGTGTACCCGCACTCATGTACGTATGGGCGGGTGAGTGAAGAAAAACATACGCACCGTCGTCAAAGTCCTGAAGCGGACGTACGAAGTCTTTGTCGTACTGCACCGTAAACACGTCACCATTGAAATAGACCGAATCCAGCGCGATGGTTTGTGTCAGTCGGATTTTGGCGAGGTCTAAGCCTTCAAAAAACAAGGTTGGACGATAAAGATTTTGGAGGCGTTTGAAGTCTTCGCCCGTCAAATCAAACATCCGAAGCCCCAGCAAATCGGCGTTGTACATCGAATTGAACTCTTGCGCCACTGCCATGCGGCGATTATTGACGGCATTGGCCACAGAATAATACAGTACCAAGCCGTTGAACAACATACTCAAGCATATCGCCGTGGGCAAAAACCATTTTTTGAGCGACCATTGGGTGGTAAGTAGCCAGCCATACACGGCCACCAACAGCCACACGGGGTACATCCGATAGCGCCCCTTGAACATGCCCAGTAGTTGGTCCGACTCGGCGCGTTTATAGACCACGCCCGCCGCCGTGATGCACACAAAGACCACCAAATACACCACAAAAAGTTGCTGCTGATTGAGGGTAGTTGTTTTTGAAAATTTGAACGATGTTTTTGCAAAAATCGCCCATAGTATGCCTCCCAACAGCACCGCGCCCCACACTACTGATCCCCACATCGCCACGGGGCTGACTTGATAGGCATCTACGCTGACGGTTGAACCCAAAAAACCTAAAAAACAGGTGAGCATAAGCCAGTAGTTTTGGAGTTGGGTCAAATCTACCGGCGGTGGTGAGGCGTGGCTGCGCGTGAGCGCATACACGAGCATGGTCAGTACAAAAGCCCCCAATACAACCGCCAAATCGCGCCAACGGTGGCCCAAAGCCAACACCAAGCCTCCTACCAGAAAACTCACGAGGCCGTTGCCGTAAGCAAACGTGGCTAATACCGAAAAAATAATGGCAATAAAAATATTATAAAATTTAGCAGATGAATAGGTAGAAAAAACTTTGAAGAAAACAAATAGTTGGCTAATCCATAGGATATTACTGATAATCATCAAGTTTCTTAAATTGATACTTCCTGTTAACCAGTAATGAAGTAACATAATAGACCTAGCAAACACAATTCTATGTTCTGCAAATCCAATACTAATGTACTTCCACTTTTCTTGCCAAGTATGCGCATTGTTCCATCTTTGTATGATTTGCATGATTTCAACATCATCATATGCAATATAATTGATATTCAAAGCAATCCCAAAGAAGAAAGCGATGTACAGAAGCAGTGAAAATGCACACAAAAACCAAGAAAAGTAAATGCTTTGCAGTATTTTATTTAAAAAATTCATTAGATTTTTTGAGCTACAAGGAGAACAGATTTCCCCAAGCCATAAAACAAAAACGGATCTACAACTCTTGAAATTGGAACAATTACGTTATCCCAAAATCTTACATCAGTAATTGATGGATAAACT
>JALOLW010000462.1 GCA_025455795.1 Spirosomataceae bacterium | reverse complement strand
AATAACAATATGAGGGCTTTTAAAGAAGAACTAATCTTCAATAAAAATAACGCAATTGCTTTATTAAAAGCCAGTTAGAGGTAAAATGAAAAAACCGTGGTTAGGCAAGATTTAAGATGTGCTTAAATTCTTGCAGCTTTACCACGGCCAACGGAGGGAAATCTATTTTTTTGAAGATATTGAAGTGCCTGTCGTTCGACACTAAATAATGGGCATTGGTAGAGATAGCAAGGTCGGCAAACTTACGGGTCGCCGCTGCGATTGTCGTCGGGGTCGTTTACCATCAATCCTAACCTAAAATGGGGAGAGGCAAATTCGACATTGGGCGCAGTAGTGAGTATTTTCAACACAATATTGGCCGTTTGCGGATTATAAAATTCGGCGAGTTTTTCTTCATATTCGGCCAAAATATCGGTACTCAATATCCAAGTAAAACGTTTGGCGCGGAAAGCCAAGTAAAGCCAAAAGTAGTTGCCATTGGTAGGAATTGAAGCAATGAGGCAATTGGTATCAATGACAACCCTCATCATTTGGTACGTTGGCTCTGGTTGAGTACTCGTTCAAAATCTTGCGCTGTATAGCCCTTTTCTTTAATCACTTGCTGTACTTCGTTTTGCAACATACGGTCGTAGTAGTTGAGCAATAATTCTCTGATCTCGTCCTGCTCTTGTGCGGTCATTTCTCTGCTAAATAAGCCCAAGAGCGCGCGTTGAATGTCGTTCAATAAAAGGGGTTGCATGGTCTCTAAATCGTTTAAATTTCATACAAATATATAAAACTCTATCTTTGTTGATTGTCTATTTTTGAATAACTTATTCTTATGAGTACTCAACCAGAAAGCGCGTTAGAAGAACAGTTGATGGCCCAACTGCAAAAAATGGGCTACGAGCGGGTCGTTATCCGCAACGAACAAGACCTTGTTTCTAACCTCAAAACCCAACTCGAAAAACACAACAACGTCAGTTTGTCGGCTTCGGAGTTTGCCCAAATCATCAACAGATTGAGTAGCGGCCCTATCTTCGAGAAAGCCAAAACCCTACGCGCCCCTCACCATTTTACCCGCGACAACGGCGATAGCCTCTACATTGAGTTTTTCAATACCGCCTTTTGGTGCCAAAATCAGTACCAAGTTACGAGCCAAGTCACCCAAGAAGGCACTTACAAAAACCGCTACGATGTCACGATACTGGTCAATGGCCTGCCCTTGGTACAAATCGAACTCAAACGCCGTGGCATGGAACTCAAAGAGGCGTTCAACCAAATCAACCGCTACCAAAAACACAGCTTTGGCAGTAGTGTGGCGTTGTTTCAGTACGTGCAGTTGTTTGTCATCAGTACGGGCGTAGATACCAAATACTTTGCCAACAACCCCCATCAGTCTTTTCTACAAACGTTTTTTTGGACCGATGCCGCCAACCGCCGCATTACCAACCTCACCGAGTTTGCCGATGTGTTCTTGGAGCGTTGCCACCTCAGCAAGATGATGGCGCAGTACATCGTTCTCAACGAAACCCACAAAATCCCGATGGTGATGCGGCCGTACCAATATTATGCCGTCGAAGCCATCATTGAGCGGGTTAAGGCAGGACATGCCCTGTCTCCAAACGCCCTAAACGGCTACATCTGGCACACCACGGGAAGCGGCAAAACGCTCACGTCGTTCAAAGCCTCCCAAATCATCATGGCCATGCCACAGGTGCATAAGGTGGTGTTTGTGGTGGACCGCAAGGATTTAGACTACCAAACCATTCAGGAGTTCAACGCTTTCAGTGAGGGGAGTATAGACGGCACCGACCACACCGCCAACCTCGTGGCGCAGTTTACCGATACTTACAAGGACAAAAAAAATGTGCCAAAGGTGTCTAAACTCATCGTGACCACGATTCAGAAACTTGACAACGCTATCAAAAAGCTCAAACATGAGTCCAAAATGGCCGCTCTCAAAGATAAGCGTATGGTGTTTATCTTTGACGAGTGCCACCGTAGTCAGTTTGGCGATACCCACAAGCGTATCAAAGCCTATTTCTCCAACGCCCAAATGTTCGGCTTTACAGGTACGCCTATTTTGGCCGAAAACGCGGCCAAAACCAACTTGGGTAAGAAAACGACCAAAGATTTGTTTGACGAATGTTTGCACAAATACGTCATTACCGATGCCATCCGCGACCAAAACGTGCTGAAATTTTCGGTGGAGTACGTGGGCAAGTACAAACGCAAAGACACCGCCAATGAAATAGACATCAACGTAGAGGACATTGACCGCGAAGAAGTGATGCAAAGCCCGCAGCGCATCGAAAAAATCGTTGATTATATCGTGGCCAATCACAACGCCAAGACCCGCGAACGCGACTTTTCGGCTATTCTTTGCGTGGATAGTATCAAGTCGCTCATTCAGTACTACGACCTTTTCAAGGCCAAAAAAGAGCAAGGCAAGCACGAACTCAACGTGGCCACCATATTTAGCTACGGCCCCAACCCCGACGACCCCGATGCCGACGGTTTCATTCACCTCGATCGTGATTTCGACTACCAAGATTTCAACGTCGTGGCCGAAAAACCCGCCACTTACCATACGCCTTTCCGCGAAAAACTCGACGCGTACATTGCCGACTACAACGCCCTCTACAACACACAGTTTTCGACCAAAGACAGCGACAGTTTTTACAAGTATTACAACGATTTATCCAAAAAACTGAAATACCGCGAACGCCATCCCGAAAACCTCAACGACCGCATTGATATACTACTGGTAGTCAATATGTTTTTGACGGGCTTCGATGCCAAAAAAGTCAATACGCTCTATGTGGACAAAAACCTCCAATACCACGGACTTATCCAGGCGTTTAGTCGTACCAACAGAATTTTGAACGACCGTAAATCGCAGGGCAATATCGTGGCTTTTCGCTACCTCAAAGAGCGCACCGACGAAGCTATTACGCTTTACAGCAACAAAGACGCGATTGAAGTGGTCATCATGAAGCCTTACAAAGACTACACGGCAGAGATGGAAAAAGCCTACGAAAAGCTTGTTCACATTACCCCTACCGTGGATAGTGTCAATGATTTACAGTCCGAAGATGATGAGTTTGAGTTTGTGAAGGCGTTCCGCGACATCATGCGCGTCAAAAACGTCTTGGCTTCTTTTGCCGATTTCGACTGGGAGGATTTACCCATTGACGAACAAACCTTTGAGGACTACAAAAGCAAGTACCTCAACCTGTACGACAAAGTAAAACGCGACCGTGCCACCGACAAAGTTTCGATTTTGGACGAAGTGGATTTTGAACTTGAACTCATCCGCCGTGACGAAA
>JALOLW010000461.1 GCA_025455795.1 Spirosomataceae bacterium | reverse complement strand
GACCAGCAGTACGATTTTTTTATGCAGTTGGTTCAAAATCTCAAATTTGCCAAAGTGAAACAAGAATCACCTTTGGAAGCACAACTCAGCGCGTCACAGAAAAAAACTTGGAAAAATATCAAGCAAGGTTTTGAAGAACTAAGGCTTGTGGAAGAGGGGAAAGCAACTACTCGACCACTAAACGAAGTATTGGATGAGCTATAAAATCGAAACTATCCGCCACTTTGATAGAGAATGAATTGAAAAGACTCAACATAAATTATCCATTCAAATCCGTTTTATCCGTCCAATCCGTGTTCCATTGTATTAGCATTGAGAAAAACAAACCAAATGATTCTGATAGCAGATAGCGGCGCAACCAAGACCGACTGGCGCACCATCGAAGCAGATTGGAGCATCGGCCAAGCGCGGACGATTGGGCTTAATCCCAATTTTCAAGACACCGATTCGATCATCGCCGAACTCACCCAAAACCTCCTCCCGTCGCTCAGGGGTGAGGTGACAGAAGTATATTTTTATGGTACAGGTTGTGCGGGCGAATATGCGTGTAGCATCGTCGAAAAGGCGATTCGGGCGGTGTTTCAGCAAGCCACAAAAGTAGAAATAGACAGCGATATGCTCGGCGCAGCGCGGGGGCTGTGCGGGCATGAGGCTGGCTTTGCGTGTATCTTGGGAACGGGGGCCAACAACTGCCTCTATGATGGCCGAAACATCGCCGACAAAATCCCCTCACTCGGCTTTTGGCTCAGTGACGAAGGCAGCGGTGGCTATTTGGGCAAAACCGTGGTCGTGAGTTTTTTGCAGAAAGAAATGCCCACCGATTTGGCCGAAAAATTTGAGAAACGCTACGGCCTCACCCGCGAAATCGTGCTGGAAAACGCCTACAAGAAGCCTTTTCCCAATCGTTATTTTTCGACTTTTTCCAAGTTTTTGTTCGACCACCGCAGCCATCCGTTTGCTTATCAGATGGTTTATGAGGCGTTTTCGTTGTTTTTACGAAAGTACGTTTGTAAGTTTGAACAATCCAAAACCCTAAAAATAAACTTTACGGGGTCGGTTGCGTTTTATTACAGTGACATCCTGCGCCGCGCTGCGGCAGATTTGGGGCTTACCGTAGGCATCATCATGGAAACCCCCATTGCAGGGCTGACGCTTTATCACCAATCTGACCATTAAATCTTGCCCTTCAACATGATCAATGACATTTTACTTTCGTCCAACAAAGCCAAAGGCAAGCGGCCTTATTTTTTAGAAAACCCCGAAGTAGAACGTGTACTCAACATCACGATGGCCGTGGCGATGGAAGTGGGCGTACTGCACGAACGACTGGACACCATCGAGCGATTGCTCGAAAAAAAGGGACTCTTGGCCCGTACTGAAATTGACGCTTTTGTGCCTACCAACGACGAAGTAATAGAACGGCAGCTTTGGCACGCTCGCTACGTAGCGCGGGTGTTGCGTATTGTGCAGCAGGAGTTGGAAGCCTTACAACAAGACCCCGAACAAAATCTTAGCATGGAAGAAATCGCCGAAAGGTTGCGCCATTCGTAACCCCTAAACCTGACATCTAACTGCCTTTTTCATGTTTTATCGCTTATCTGCTCCAAACCCTGACACGCATTTTATTGATGTAGAATGTAGGATTGATGCACTTTCGCAGCCTACTGTCGAGCTTCAACTCCCCGCTTGGCGACCAGGGCGGTACGAACTCCAAAATTTTGCCAAAAACATTCAAAAATTCCATGTTTTTGATGAAAACGAACGGGCATTGCCTTTCAAAAAAATGACCAAAGACCGTTGGCTTATTCAGAGTGACGGGGCCGAAGCCATCACGGTTCGCTACAACTACTACGCCAACGCCCAAAACGCGGGCAGCAGTTTTGTAAGTCACGATTTACTCTATGTCAATCCCGTCAATCTTTGTCTCTATACCGAAAACCGTCTGCACGAGCCTTGCACGTTGGTTTTGGACATTCCCGAAAACTACATCATTGCTTGTGGCCTTTCAAAAGATGGCAAAAAACTCCGCGCCAAAGATTACTACGAACTGATAGACAGCCCTATGTTGGCGTCGGCATCGCTTCAATGCCAAAGTTATGAAGCAGGTTCTACCAAATTTCATGTTTGGATTCAAGGCAATATCAAGCCTGATTGGACGCAAATTTTAAACGATTTTCAGCGATTTTCGGAAGTACAAATCGCCACGATGGGTTCGTTTCCTGAGCCAGAATATCATTTTTTAAACCTGATTCTGCCCCAACCTCACTACCACGGCGTAGAACACCGCCACTCCACGATGATAGTGCTCGGCCCCGACGACGAAGGCGAAGGACTCTATACCGACCTGCTGGGTGTCAGTTCGCATGAGTTGTACCACGCTTGGAACGTCATCCGTATTCGTCCCAAAGAGCTTCTCCCCTACGACCTCACCCGCGAAAACTACTTTCCGACTTGTTTTGTGGTGGAGGGAGTGACTACCTATTACGGTGACTTATTTTTGCGGCGGGCGGGCGTATTTGACGATACCGCCTACTTCCGCGAGCTGCAAACGTACCTCAAACGCCATTTTGAAAATAGCCGTCACGCCGCGCAGTCGCTCGTCGAGTCGTCGTGGGATTTGTGGCTTGATGGTTACGAAAAAGGCATTCCACAGCGCAAAGTATCTGTATATCAAAAGGGTGCGCTGGCGGCCTTGATTCTGGATTTAACCATTCGCAAAATTCATCGGCACAAAAAATCGCTGGATGACGTGATGCGCCTACTTTGGGAGCGTTTTGGCATACCTTTTGTGGGGTATTCAATCGAAGACTATCAAGCCACTGTCGAAGAAGTAGCAGGTGAGCCTTTGACGTGGTACTGGCAAGACTGTATTTTTTCCAACGTACCTTTTGATACCCACCTCAACCACGCGCTGGGCTGGGTAGGGCTGCAAATGGTGACTTTCAGCGACGGTACCGTACAGCTACAAGAACTGGACGACCCACGGGCTGTCTTGCAACGAAAACAATGGCTCGAAATGGATATTTAATCAATTTTCGTGTTGTTTTTAATGTTTTTTCTTACATTGCATTTGAATCACATAGTATTGAGAAGCGTGTATTGGGTATTGAGTCATGGCTCAATCTTTGATTTTCAGTACAAATAGTAGCAATGCGCCCTATTATCTCAATACAGAATACACAATACTAACTACCAATACAAGATGAAAATTACGCCCATTGAGATTAGACAACATACTTTTCAAAGAACCCTACGTGGCTACGATACGGAAGATGTAACTGCTTTTTTGACTTCCCTTTCTAACGAATGGGA
>JALOLW010000063.1 GCA_025455795.1 Spirosomataceae bacterium | reverse complement strand
ACGAGGCCAAAATCATGCTCGAATTGGTCAAAAAAATGGCCCGTGCCGAGGGAGAATTGAGCGAAAATAGCCTCATTGAAAATTTGGAATCAGACTCCAAAATTATCGAAGAAGCCCTCAACAGTTTGGTCACGGATCAATATTTGCGTTTTGTATATACCGAAGGCGAAAGACGTTACTCGTTCAAATACCAACTCATCAAAAAATGGTGGAAAATCAACAAGGCGTAAGCACATTTTTGTCGTTTGGGGCCAAGAGTGTCAAACCGCATATTTTGGAACAAATGCTCATTGGGCGGCGCGAAAATGCCGATTTTTTGGAAAAATGCGTCAAAGAAATTGCCCAAGACGGTCTCAATCACCAACTAATGATTGTAGGAAAACGAGGTATGGGCAAAACACATTTGCTACGAACCCTTTACCACCGTTCACAGCCATTTTTGCAAGCCAAAGCAATAGAAATCGCTTATTTTTCGGAAGAAGAATACGGCATTGCCAACTACTTAGATTTTTTGATTCGGATTCTGAATGCCTTTATGCGGTGGAACGACGCCGACCGTGAAACCCTGCGCCTGCCAATGGACGGTCTGCGCGAAACCCACCCCAACCGCCAAATAGACGTGGCCGAGCGCATCATCAGCGATTATGTAGGTCAAAAACCGTTGTTGATTTTGGCCGAAAATTTCGATAGCATCATGGAAGCCTTGGGCAAAGATGGACAGGCCAAGCTACGGTCATTTCTTTATACCCACTCCCGTACTAGCATCATAGCTACGGCCCAAGCCCTCAGCCCCGATTTGGGGCGCGAAGACCGCCCATTTTTTGGTTTTTTTACCAATATTTACCTCAAAAAACTCACTTACGAAGATTCGCTCGAACTCATCGGGCAGTTGGCTACGCTCGAAAAACAGCAAAACGTACTCGACCATTTGGCGGGCAAAGGCCGCGCTCAAGTACGTGCCATCCACGACTTAGTAAAGGGCAATCACCGCCTTCTGGTAACGTTTTATGAGTTTTTGAAAGCAGATACATTGGCTACGCTTTCGACCATTTTTATCAAAACCCTCAACGACCTCAAACCTTACTACGAAACCTACATTCGTTACTTGGGAGCGCAACAGCAAAAAATCCTGCACTACATTGCTTTGGCCAAAACACCCCAAAACGGCACCGAAATCGCCAAGAACTGTTTTATAGACCCAAAATCTCTCTCCAAACAACTCAGCGAACTCCAACGCCGTGGCCTCTTAGAAACACTCCCCGACCCCACCGACGGTCGCAACAAACTCTACGACATGGCCGAGCCACTGCTCCGTATCAGCATCGAGATTGGTGAGCATCGAGAGGGACTATCGGCTTTGTTTATTGATTTTTTATCGTTGTACTACTCTTTCGAAGAGCTGCGTCAACAGCACCGCCGTTTTCAAAATTTATACGAATCAGAACCCGACCCGCTACGCAAAGAAGAACTCTTACTTGACCTCAACGCCCGCACACAAGCCATTCTACATAAAGAAAAATGGGAAGCTGATAAAAAAACTCAAAAGGCAATAGAGTTGATGCAGGAAAAATACAATGAAAATGATTTTGAAAGTGCCATCAATCTTGCAGAGCATGTACCTGATAGTGAGAGGGACGCTAATTATTGGTTTGATTTAGGATACTCTTTTGCGGAATTAGACCAAAATGATAGAGCTATAAATGCGTATCTTAATGCAGGAATTATTGATTCGTGCTTGTATGAGGTATGGTACAATATTGGAATAATTAACGATAAGGAAAGTAATTATGAGAAAGCGATTGAGGCATTTAAAAAGACTATAGAACCCGTCTATATTTTCATGGATAATAGGACATGGATGCCTCAAAAAGAGGATTTGAAAACTATTTCAAAAGCTATAAATTATATTCTCAAACACAGCAAAAACCCACCACTGCCACCACTGAACTTACCATCGCCCAGCTCCAACATTTAGAATCACTGATAGAAAATGAGTATGGTATGCCTGATGAATTACTCATCGCCCACCGCTACCTACAAACCTACCGCCGCTACGTGTTGGAAGGTGATAAACGCGCGCTGTTGGAACTTCCCAAAGAGCAAAGAATATTTTTTGAGCAAGAGATTTTGGGGAGATAATGATGCAGAACAATAACATTACCGTATTTTTGTTACAGAAAAATAAAAAATTTACCGTATTTTTGTTACAAAGATTCATTTTTGACTTCAAAAAATAGCTCATTTTCAATGATTTATCGTAAAATCACAGAAAAATTAGATAAATGGAGGTTATCCTCACGAAGAAAACCGTTGATTCTGCGGGGGGCAAGGCAAGTAGGTAAGACGACGACTGTCCATGAGTTTTCAAAAAAATATGCTCAATACATTTATGTAAACCTTGAACGAGATGAGTTTTTTGCAATTTTCAATGAAAATCATTCGCTTGATATAATTGTAGAAAAGCTATTTTTTAAGACAAAACAAGACCCCAGAAATAACGACACCCTCCTATTTATTGACGAAATTCAAGTTAGCCCCAAAGCCATCAATCTATTGCGGTATTTTTATGAAGATTATCCCCAGTATCATGTCATTGCGGCGGGGTCGTTGTTGGAGACTATTTTAGAAGAAAAAGTAACGATTCCAGTAGGGAGGGTAAGTTATATGGTGATGAGACCAATCTGTTTTGAAGAGTATTTGCACACAAAAAACCACCCCAATTTACTCGAACAGTATCTTAAACTACCTTATGACGCTTTTGCTTTCGATATACTACAGCGTTATTTCCATGAATACGCCCAAGTGGGAGGAATGCCCGAGGTGCTGAATCATTATGTTGAAAACCAAACTTTGTTCGGAATCAATGACATCTACCAAGAAATCGTCACTTCGTACATAAACGATGTTGATAAGTATGCCCGAAACGCTACGATGGTTCAGGTGCTAAGGTATGCCATAGAGCATATTGGCGTTGAGGCTGGAAAAAGAATAAAATTTCAAAACTTTGCCAACTCAAATTATCGAAGTAGAGAAGTGGGCGAGTCGTTGAAAATGTTAGAAAGGTCTTTGTTAATTCATTTGATTTATCCAACGGTGTCAAGTTCTATTCCCATTTTTTCGGACACCAAAAAATCGCCAAGGCTGCAAATGCTTGATACAGGATTGATGAGTTTTAGTGCTGGAATCACAGGTGAACTTATCGGTGTCAAAAACCTAAGCGATGTTTATAAAGGCAGAATTTTAGAACATATCGTTGGGCAAGAGTTGTTGGCTCAAAAATTTGAACCATTGGATAAACTACATTTTTGGACAAGCGAAAAAGTTGGGTCAGAAGCCGAAATAGATTTTATCATACAGCGAGGTTTTGATGTAATTCCCATAGAAGTAAAATCAGGTGCCTCTGGACATTTGAAATCACTGATGAATTTTATGGATACCGTAAATCATCACTGGGCTGTCAGGCTTTGGGGAAAACAACTTGACATTCACAAGGCCAAAACCACCAAAGGTAAGGAGTTTACGCTGCTGAATCTACCCTATTTTTTAGCGGGTCGTTTAGAGCAATACATTGATTGGTTCATGCAAAATTACCCACAAGATTCTCAAAACTAAAAGCAAGAGATTTTGGGGAAATAAGGGCGTGTTGGCACAACGCCAATGAGTCGTGCCAACACTGAATTTTTTACTCGTACTCCGCCAATGTTTCCTTCAAAAATTTCAAAAATGGAGCGGAAAACTCCTTGCGTTTGAGGGCAAATTTGACGGTAGTTTTCAAGAAATCCAGTTTGTTGCCAATGTCGTGCCGCTCCCCTTCTATCAGGTGGGCATAAACACTCTCCCGTCGGAGCAAAATCTGCAAAGAATCGGTGAGTTGAATCTCGCCGTTTTTGCCCTTGGAGGTCTGCTCAATCGCCCTAAAAATCTCAGGACTCAACACGTACCGACCCGCAATGGCCCAATTGGAGGGGGCAGACTCAATGCTGGGTTTTTCGACCAAACTATCCAATTTCATAATGGTTTCGCTGAGGTTTTCGCCCCCAACAATACCGTAGCGGTTTACCTTGTCTTGCGGTACAACTTCGACCGCTATCACGGTGCTTTGGTACTGCTCGTAGGTATCTATCAACTGCTGCGTGACAGGAATGACGGAGTCCATGATGGTGTCGCCGAGGAGTACCGCAAACGGCTCATTGCCCACGTGCTGTTTGGCGTAGTAGATGGCGTCGCCGAGACCGTTGGTTTCGCGTTGGCGCACGTAGTGGATATTGGCCATGTCGGAGAGGCGGCGCATCTCGTTCCAGAGTTGTTCGTCGTGTTTTTCTTCGAGTTTGGCTTCGAGTTCTACGTTGCGGTCAAAGTGGTCTTCGATGGCTCTTTTGCCGCGCCCCGTAATGATGAGGATGTCTTCGATGCCCGAGTCCACGGCCTCCTGTACCACGTACTGAATGGTCGGCGTGTCTATGATGGGCAGCATTTCTTTGGGTTGAGATTTGGTGGCGGGCAAAAAACGAGTACCCAAACCAGCCGCAGGGATGATAGCTTTGCGAATCATTGGAATTTAAGAAATATTGAACGGGCAAACTTACTCAATTTATTTGCCAATCGTATCTTCCACAAAATTGAACATTGATAAACAAAACTATAAATTTGAAATAAAAACAGAAAAATTAGCAAAAAAACACGCTTAATAAGTCAAGTTAATTTTTAAAAATTTTAACTTTATGCGAATTTTATCAATTTATTCTATCATTATTCAATCTCAAAAACCTCTGCTTATGAAAAAGCATCTCTACCTGAGCATCTTATTTAGTTGCTTAGTGTCGTTTTGGAGCTTTGCCCAAGACACCGAAGTGAAGGGGCGCGTCACCGACAACAACGGTGAACCGCTCTATGGCGTAAACGTCATGATCAAAGGTACTACCCGTGGTACGACCACCAACGACAAGGGCGATTATAGCCTTCGGGTGGGTAAAAACGCTACGCTTACATTTAGTTACATTGGTTTTGGTGCCAAAGAAATGACCGTTGGCAACAATTCCGTTCTCAATGTAAGCCTTGCGCCTGGCGACGCGATGTTGAACGAGGTGGTCGTTACGGCCCTCGGTATCAAGAAAGAAAAGAAAGCCCTGGGCTACGCGGTATCGGAAGTAAAAGGCGATGAACTCATTCAAGCCCGTACTACCAACATCGGTAACAACCTCCAAGGACGTGTCGCAGGTTTGAACGTATCAGCCCCCGCCTCTGGTCCTGCTGGTTCGACGCGCATCATCATCCGTGGCAATGGCTCTATTTCGGGCAACAACCAACCTCTCATCGTCGTAGATGGTATTCCTATCAACAACGACAACCTCGGCAACGCGGGTATGTGGGGCGGTGGCGACCGTGGCGACGGTATTTCGAGCTTAAACCCCGATGAAGTCGAAAGTATCTCGGTGCTGAAAGGCGCAACTGCCGCCGCACTTTACGGCTCACGTGCCTCCAATGGGGCCATCCTCGTGACGACCAAAGGCGGCAAAGCAGGCAAAGGCATTGGTTTGGAAGTCAATAGCAACTTTGTGGCCGAAGACATCCTTATCAAGAAATTTGACGGCTATCAGTACGAATACGGGGCAGGCAACCGTGGCGTAAAGCCTACCACCATCCAAGAAGCCTTGACTTCCAATAGCTGGGGTTCCAGATTGGATGGCTCAAACGTGATTCAGTTTGACGGTAAATCGCGCCCTTATTCTGCCGTACGCGACAACCTCACCAACTACTACCAAACGGGTAGCACATTCACCAACTCCGTCGCTTTGACTGGCGCGACCGAGAGCGTTACTTATCGCTTTTCGATGAATGACCTCCGGAACACCTCGGTTATTCCCAATTCTGGCTTGAATCGTAACAACTATGCCTTGAATGTCAATGCCAACTTGGGCAAAAATCTCTCGATTATCACCAACGTGAAGTACATCGTAGAAAAAGCCAAAAACCGCCCTCGTTTGTCTGATTCGCCCGGCAGTGCTACGTATGCTATCAATGCCATGCCTACGTCGCTGGGGGTGGCAGCATTGGAAGAAAGTCAAGTAGATGACCGTAATTATGAATTGACTTGGTCGGACAATATCTACATCCAAAACCCCTATTATGCGGCTTACAACTGGCTCAACGAAGACCAAAAAAATCGCATCATTGGAACGTTTGAACCTCGCTACAACCTCACCGATTGGTTGTATGTCAAAGGACGTATCGGTTTTGACAATTACAACTACCGCTACCAAGACCAAACGCCCTACGGTACACCTTTCAGCTTGCGTGGTAACTACAACGTCACCAACCGTAACTTTACCGAAACCAATGCTGACTTGATGCTCGGTGTAGAGAAAAAAATCACGGATCGCATCGGTCTGAATTTGCTCGTAGGAGGCAACCAAATGCGCCAAGAAGGTCGCTTCTCCAACTACGGCAGTGGGCCGCTCAACATTCCTTTCTTCTACGACATCTCCAACTCTGACCCCGCAGGTCGCGGCTTGGGCGAATCGTGGTTTAGAAAGCGCATCAACTCGGTCTATGGCTCGGCAGAAATATCGTACAATAACTATTTGTACGTGACCGCTACTGCTCGTAACGATTGGTTTTCGACCCTTGCCCCAGGCAATAACAGCATTTTATACCCATCGGTAGGGGCAAGTTTTGTGCTATCAGAAGCCGTCAAGATGCCGTCCGTCATCAATTATCTGAAACTTCGCTCTTCGTGGGCGCAGGCAGGTGGCGATACCGACCCTTACAACTTGTCGCTCTACTACGCGCTTTCAGGCGCTCACTTGGGGGCGCCTCTGGCGCAAATTTCTGGCGGTACTGTACCCAACGCTGCTTTGCAACCACTCACTTCTACTACGTTTGAAGCAGGTTTTGACACCCGTTTGTTCAACAATCGCGTAGGTCTTGATTTTGCCTACTATACCCGCAAAACCACCAACGACATCGTAGGAGCTACCATCTCAGCCACTTCGGGCTTTGGTAACGCGCTTTTCAACGTGGGCGAAATCCAAAACAACGGGGTAGAGTTGTTGCTCAATTTGACCGCACTCAAAACAAAATCGCTCAGTTGGGAAACTTCGCTCAACATGGGCTACAACGTGAGTAAGGTCGTGAATCTTTACGGCAATCTCACCACCCTCCGTGTGGATGAAAACCGTACTCGCTCGGCCTACATCAACCACGTAGTAGGCTTGCCTTATAGCCAAGTACAGGGCTTCGACTATAAGCGTGATGCCAACGGCAACGTCGTCCACAATGCGCAAGGCTTCCCAATTCAGGGTGATTTGAAAAATTTTGGGACAGGCGTAGCTCCGCTGACGTTGGGCTGGAACAACTCCTTCCGTTACAAAGGCGTGGGCGTGAGCTTCCTGATTGATGGCAAATTTGGCGGTTACTTGTTCTCAGGTACCAATGCCTACGCGCACCGCCGTGGGTTGGCTATCGAAACCCTCGATGGCCGCGATGGTAGCTACGTAGGCCCTGGTGTAAACGAAAAAGGCGAGCCTAACACCGTCCGCGTCAATCGCCAAGATTATGCCGAGCGCGTGTTCAACGTAGCCACTCCTTTTGTCTATAAGTCTGATTTCTTAAAACTTCGTCAAATCATTATTGACTACACTTTGCCCAGCAAAATGCTCGGTGCCAAGTCACCGTTCAAGGGAGTTTCGGTATCAGTGGTGGGACGTAATTTGGCTATCTTGATGTCAAAAATCCCGAACATTGACCCTGAGTCCACCTACAACAACTCCAACGCCCAAGGGCTTGAGTTGGCAGGCGTGCCTTCTACGCGCTCGTTGGGTGTGAATTTGAACTTGAAGTTTTAAACCTCTAAACACAGAAAGCTATGTTAAAGAAAATAACCATACTTATCGCCCTCATCGTAACGATGGGCGCGTGTACCAAAGATTTTGAAACCATCAACGTAAACCCCAACCGTCCGTCGAGTGTACCTTTGGACTACTTGTTGGCCCAATCTACGCTCCAATTGCCTGGTGAAGGTGGTGACCCGGGCTATCGCTCGTGGCGTACCAATATCATCTACTGCGCCATGATGATGCAGCAGATGTCTTCGATTGAGGTAGGCTTCTACCGGGGTACTGTTTATACGTTTCAAGGCGATTTGAGCGCGGCTTGGTTTGAAAGAGCCTATCCAAATTCCATCAAAAACTTGGTAAACCTGATAGATTTGGCAAAGAAAGACCCCAAAGCAGTCAATATTCTCTCAATGGCGCGTATTTTGCGGGTGATTGAGATGGCCACTTTGACCGATTTGTACGGCGATGTTCCTTACTCTGAAGCGGGTTTAGGTGCTTTGACAGGCGTATTTTCTCCCAAATACGACGCTCAAAAAGACATCTACGCTGACATGCTCAAAGAGTTGGAAGAAGCAGGCAATGCCCTCAGTGCGTCGGCTACTTACATCAAAACGGCTGATTTGGTCTATGGCAACAACACCGCCAACACCACCGCACAAAGCATAGACAAGTGGAAGCGTGCCGCCAACTCGCTCATGCTGCGCTTGGCCATGCGGATGCAAAAAGTAGATGCCGCTGCGGCACAAGCTTGGGCCAAAAAAGCCACTGATAGAGGCTTGATGCAAAACAATGACGATTCGTTTGCCATCAAATACGTGGTAGGAACATCGGCAGGGGCCAACTCCAACCCCAACTCGTGGAACATGGCCGCCGTAGGCCGTGGTATCGTTACTGCCGACAATATCCAGTGGGGCAAAACCTACATTGACGCGCTCGTTGCCCGCAAAGACCCCCGTCTCACCGTCGTATCAGCCCTCAAAAACGGCGACCGCTCTGCCGATAAGCAAATAGGACTGCCCATCGGCACCGACGCCACGATGTTGGCAGCACTTCCTGCTCCGCTCAACAACCGCGTCAATTACTCGCGCATGGCCCCTAATATGTACGAACTTGGCAATTCTTATTTCATCATGACCTACGCCGAGTCGGAACTGTTGAGGGCAGAAGCCATTGAGCGCGGCTGGGCCACAGGCACGGCCAAAACCGCGTATGACAACGCCCTCGTAGCGGGTGCTCAACAGACCAACTGGTACGGTGGTAATGTCACAGCAGCGCAAGCCAACGCTTACTTGGCCGCCAATCCTTATCCTGCTTCGGGTACGCTCGACGCCAAAATGAACGCTATCCATACCGAAATGTGGATGACCACCGCCGCAACCCTCAACCACATCGAGGCTTGGGCCAACTGGCGCCGTACTGGTTTACCTGCATTGAAGCCTGTCAATTATCCTGGCAACGAAACCAACGGCACCATTCCACGCCGCCTGCGCTATTCGCAGGGTGAGTATGGTGTCAATCCAGGCATTGACGTAGCCAATACCCGTCAAGGACCAGACTTGTTTACAACCCGTGTATGGTGGGATAAACAATAAGCTCCAATCCCCTGATTTTTTGAAAAGATGCTTCTGGCAACAGAGGCATCTTTTTTTTGTGAAATTTAGCTATCTTTGTTTTGACAAAAAAACAACTAATGATAAAGAGTAATTTCAGAGAATGGACGCTTGATAGCATAGATGAGGCATTTGGTACACAACAGGTGGATACCCTCCCCGTTTTGGAAGAATGGCTGTCTTATTCGTACCAAATAAACGACTACGAAAGAACTTACCTAACCAAACTCGCCAACAACTTTTTGTACCACGGAGGTGATGATTGGAATGAGGTGGAGTTGGAAAATAAATTCATTAGCCCGCTTTTTGTATTTTCTGAAATAGACAGCAAATCGTTTGCCTATTTTTTGGAGCGTGAACTCTCCGTAACGATTGATAATTATGAACTTTCGGGAAAAGTAGATGGCATGATAGCGACTGGATATAGGAGTCCTAAAAAACCCTACTTCTGCTTTAATGAATACAAACGAGGTACTGATCCCAACGGCGACCCAAAAGGACAAGCGTTGATTGCAATGCTGGCTGCTCAAAACCTCAACTCTAATCAAAAACCCATCTTTGGTTGCTTTGTGATTGGACGTAGCTGGTACTTTTTAGTGCTGCAAGACAATCTTTACGCCATTAGCAATGTATATACCTGTACCGATGAAGAAATTTTTGATATTTATCGCATTATCAAAGGGTTACGCCACCACATCGCTCTTTTAATCCAATAAACCAACCATCGCATGAAAATCGTCAGTACAGAACATTGGACGTATGAACGAAATTAATTGGACACGGATGACACAGCTACTACCTACCACGAATTTACCCAGATTTTTATATTTTCTCTTCTTTTGTATTCTCTTTACCGCCTGCTCCGACTCGGATATGCTCTTCAAAAAATTAGACCCCAATGACACGGGTGTGGCGTTTGTAAACCAAATCACCGAAACCGAGCAGGACAATGTTCTCAACTACGAATACTTCTACAACGGTGGTGGCGTAGCTGCCGCTGATTTCAACAACGACGGCCTCACCGACCTTTATTTTACCGCCAATCAGGGCGACGATAAACTCTATCTTAATGTAACTCCCCGCTCAACAGGAGGGGGACAGGTCAAATTTGAAGACATCACCCAAACTGCCTTCAAAATGGCCTCTGGTGGAGGGGGGGCAGCTTGGAAAACGGGCGTAACGGTCGTGGACATCAACCAAGACGGTTGGCAAGACATTTATGTATCGGTATCAGCCAATATCGAAAATGAATCGCTCCGCCGCAATCGCCTCTATATCAACAACAAAGACCTGACTTTTACCGAAAAAGCCCGCGAATATGGCTTAGATGATAAGTCATACACGACCCAAACGGCTTTCTTTGACTACGACCGCGACGGCGACTTGGACGCTTATATGCTCAATCACAACGTCAAAGATTTCAAACGCTTCGACGTGCAGGCTGTCCACTTCATGCGCGACTCGCTCGCGGGCGACAAACTCCTCCGCAACGACAACGGTAAATTTGTGGATGTAAGCGTACAGGCAGGCATCAAAGGCAATCCCATCGGCTTTGGGTTGGGCATTCACACCGCCGATGTCAATAACGACGGCTGGACCGACATTTACGTTTCCAACGACTACTACGAAGAAGATTACCTTTATCTCAACAACCAAGACGGTACTTTTACCGACCACATCAAAACCGCCACCAATCACATCAGCTACTTTTCGATGGGCAATGACATCGGTGACATCAACAACGACCTGCTCCCCGATATCATCACTACCGATATGCTCCCCGAAGACAACAAGCGGCAAAAACTCCTCTTCGGTCCCGATAAGTACGAAGCATTTTTGAGTATGCTCAAAAACGGAATGCAGCCCTCCTTCATGCGCAATATGCTGCATATCAATAACCCCCAAACTCCCGCGCGGCGTACCGTCCCTGTCCCCAAAGGGGGAATAAAACCAACTCCCCCTCTGGGGGCGGGGGGGCTTTTCTCCGAAATCGGCCAACTCGCGGGTCTCTCCAACACTGACTGGTCTTGGTCTGTGTTGATGGCTGACTATGACAACGACGGCCACAAAGATGTGTTTATCACCAACGGCTACCTGCGCGACTACACCAACATGGACTTTCAGAAGTTTTATGCCGAAGAAGGCATGAACCAAAACCAATCCGTCATAGAAGTAGTCCAACGAATGCCCTCAACCAAAACCCCCAACTATATTTTTCAAAACAACCACAACCTGACCTTTGCCAATCGGCAGAAAGAGTGGGGCTTTGACCAACCTATCATCTCCAATGGCGCGGTCTATGTAGATTTGGACAACGACGGCGATTTGGAAATCGTCACCAACAATATCAACGAACCCGCCTCCATTTATCAAAACCTAAGCCGTGAGCAGAATAAGGGTAACTTTCTCTCAATCCAACTCGACATCCCACAAAAACAAACCCTCGCCACAGGCACCAAAATCTACCTTTTTGCCGACAGCCTACGACAGTACCGCGAGTTTACGCCCACCCACGGCTACCAAAGCAGCATGATGATTCCCGTTCATTTTGGACTGGGGCAAGCCACCGAGATTGACAGTTTGGTGATAGTTTGGCCCAACGATAAAATGCAAAAAATCACAAAAGTTACTGCAAATCAACTCCTCAAAATCGGCTATCAGCCCAATGCTATTTCTTTCACTCCCCTACCCTATTTTGAACCGATTTTTGAACCCACCAATCACCTTACTGACGCACACCAACAAACGCCTTTCAACGACTTCAATCGGCAGATTTTGCTCCCGCAAATGTACTCGTACGCGGGCCCGCGCATGGCGCAGGGAGATGTCAATGCCGATGGCTTGGAGGATTTGTACATCGGAGGTGGTAAAGGCCAAGCAGGGCGACTTTTCACGCAAAAACCTGATGGTCAGTTTGTTTGGAGCGTTCAATCCGATTTTAAACAAGACGAACTTTGCACCGACACCGACGCGGTTTTGTTCGATGCCGACCGCGACGGCGACTTGGATTTGTACGTCACCAGTGGCGGCTATGAATATTTACCCAACGATTTGATGCTCCAAAACCGCCTTTATCTCAACGACGGCAAGGGGCGTTTTACCAAAACTTACGAGAATCTGACCGATGGCATGTACGCCGATGCTTGCGTCAAAACCATAGATTACGACCGCGACGGCGACTTAGACTTGTTTGTGGGGGGAGGCGTCGTACCGCACCAATTTCCGCGCTACAATCCAAGCCGTTTGCTCCGCAACGACGGCGGCAAATTTACCGACGCCGACCAAAGTGTTTTTGACGACTTGGGCATCGTCACCGACGCTTGTGTGACCGACCTCAACCAAGACGGGCGACAAGATTTGGTGGTAGTGGGCGAGTGGACGGGGATTTTGTGCTTTGAAAATCAGGGCGGTACGTTTGTAAAAACGCAAGAACAACTGGCTGACCAAAAAGGGCTTTGGCAGCGTATCGCCACCGCTGATATGGACGGGGACGGCGACCAAGACCTGCTCGTGGGCAACCACGGCCTCAACAGTCAGTGGCGCGCCTCCGACGCCGAACCGATGTCGCTGTTGGTGGATGATTTTGACGACAATGGCCGCCTCGACCCCATTTTATCGTATTTTATCCAGGGTAAAAATTACCCCAATTACAGCCGCGATGAGCTGTTGGAACAACTCGTTCCCCTCAAAAAGAAATACACTTCCCACGCGCTTTTTTCGACGGCCACCACCGAAGACATTATGGCGGAATTTAAAACCAAAACACCCCAAAAATTGACCGTCAATCAATTGAAAAGCGTTTGGCTGCGCAACAATGGCGGTACGTTTGAAACGATGACACTACCCATAGAAGCTCAAATGGCCCCCATCTGCGCTATCCTTATCACCGACCTCAACAACGACCAACGTCCCGATGTGGTTTTGGCGGGCAATCAGTCGCACGCACGGGTACGAAATGGCAACATTGACGCAAATCTCGGGCAGGTTTTTATCAACAAAGGCAGCGGGGTGTTGTCGTACTTGCCTCAGTATCAGTCGGGTTTATACCTCAAAGGCGATGTGCGCGATTTGAAAATAATAGGACGGCAGATGGTCGTAGGTATCAACAGCCAAGCGAGTCGGGCTTACCAAAGAAGAGTCATTCCATAAAAAAAGCTGCCTGAGACTTCTCAAACAGCTTTCCGACTATATCCACACCATTATTAGTTGTGCAAATATAGGAATGAATCAATTTATTCCAAAAAAAATTCAATATTTTTTTGTATTCATACCCACTCAATATCAATCAGGGCTGCATAACAAGGCGATTGTAAAGGCCGCTAAAATTTTGGATTTCAAACATTCCTTTATATTTTTGAATATGGATGCAGAAATAAGGAAAAAAAGCTAAAAAATTGAAAACCAACACAGTTTGTCCCCCCCTTATTTCGTACTATATATGTTGGAATTATATTTTCGACAATTTTCTGATTTTTAAATCAAAATCATCTACAACATAAAATACTAATTTTTTCCCTACATTTTTTGATTTTAAATATCCCATTTTCTCTAATCCTAATAAATCTAATCTTGCCGTTTGATAAACGATATCATATTTTATCTCTACTTCTTTAATAGTTAATACTCTTTGACTGTCGGTTATTAATGTTCCTATCAAATCAGCTTGTCTTTCATTAAAGTT
>JALOLW010000460.1 GCA_025455795.1 Spirosomataceae bacterium | reverse complement strand
GTTTTCAATCGCAAAGAATACCCTATACAAATGCGTTGAACACCATGATTGAACAAAAAAGCAAAATCACAAAAGACACTGATAAACAATCTCTTATAGTGATAGTCAAACCTTTGTCTAACTCAAACTATGGCCAGTTGGTCGGGGTAATGAACGATTTGAAAATTGCTAAAATTACCCGATACGCTATTGAGGCTTATTTCACAACGACTGACCAAGAGTACATTGCAGCGGCAAATGTTGTGTATTAGATACTATTCTCAAAAACTACGCCCTCGTATATTTCATTCATTTCGATTTCAACTTCAATCGAGAGAAGTTGGATAGTTTGCTCCAATGACTCATAAACTCTGTATTGCCATACTTTGTCTTCCATTTTAGTGAAAACTTCTACCAAAGGAAAGCGTTGTTCGACCAGTATGTATTCTTTGAAGGTAGCGATTTGGCGATATTTCTTGAATTTTTCACCTCTGTCATACGGCTCAGAGCTTTCAGAAAGGACTTCAACGATGAGTGTTGGATTTTTGGCACCTTCGGGGTTTTCGTCGTAGTATGCTACTTCTCCACACACTACTGAGGCGTCGGCATACCGATATTTTTCATCACTAATAGCGATTTTGAGGTCGCTGTTGAAAGCTTTACAAGGTTTTTTTTTCAACAACCGGCGGAGTTCCGAGCTCACATTGTTGGCAATAAGACTATGATTGACTGTACCACCAGCCATTGCAAACACTTCCCCATCCTCATACTCGTATTTAATACCTGTTTGGCGTTCGAGTTCGAGGTATTGTGGGATGGTGAAGTACTGTTGTGAGTGTGCTGGAATAGCCATTACAACCTTAATTTATTTTCAACACTGCCATAAATGCTTCTTGGGGAACTTCCACGGTGCCGATTTGGCGCATGCGTTTTTTGCCTTTTTTCTGTTTTTCGAGGAGCTTGCGCTTGCGCGAAATATCGCCACCGTAGCACTTGGCCAATACGTCTTTCCGCATGGCTTTGACGGTTTCGCGGGCGATGATTTTCTGACCAATGGCGGCTTGAATCGCAATCTCAAACATCTGACGGGGGAGGAGTTCGCGGAGTTTTTCGCAGAGTTTTTTGCCCCAGTCGTAGGCTTTACCACGGTGAACAATGGCCGAGAGCGCATCTACCCGGTCGCCGTTGAGCATGATGTCGAGTTTTACCATGTCAGACTCGCGGTAGTCGAGCAGTTCGTAGTCGAGCGACGCATACCCGCGCGAGATGGTTTTGAGTTTGTCGAAAAAGTCAAAGACTACTTCGGCCAGGGGCATTTCAAAAATCAATTCTACACGCTCAGAAGTAAGGTAATTTTGGTTTTTGAGGATACCGCGTTTGTCCATGCAAAGTTTCAAAATTGGCCCGATATACTCCGATTTACTGATAATTTGGGCCTTGATAAACGGCTCTTCAATCCACTCAATAGAGCTGGGGTCGGGCATTTCGGAAGGGGCGCTTACGTCGAGGGTTTCGTTTCTGGTGGTGACGACCGTAAACTTCACCGAAGGTACAGTTGTAATCACGGTCATGTCAAACTCCCGCTCCAAGCGTTCTTGGACGATTTCCATATGGAGCATTCCCAAAAAGCCACAGCGGAAGCCAAATCCCAAAGCCGCCGACGTTTCGGGCTCCCAGACGAGGGCGGCGTCGTTGAGTTGGAGTTTTTCCATGGCCTCTCTGAGTTCTTCAAATTCAGACGTTTCGACGGGGTAAATTCCCGCAAAAACCATCGGTTTTACTTCCTCAAAACCTTTGATGGGTTCTTTGGAAGGCCGCTCGGTGTGTGTGATGGTGTCGCCAACTTTGACTTCTTTGGCCACTTTGATGCCCGAAATGAGATAGCCCACGTCGCCACAGTCCACGTATTCTTTGGGTTCTTTGTCGAGGCGGAGTGTTCCGATTTCGTCGGCGATGTATTCTTTGCCAGTCGCCACAAACTTCACTTTGTCGCCTTTACGGATGCGGCCATTTTTGACGCGAAAAATGACCTCAATGCCACGGTAAGAGTTGAAAACAGAGTCAAAAATCAGGGCTTGCAGCTCGGCGTCAGGGTTGCCTTTAGGGGCAGGAACTCGCTCTACAATGGCGTTTAAAATGTCCTCAATACCAATGCCCGCCTTGCCCGATGCGGGGATGATGTCGTCGCGGTCGCAGGCGAGAAGGTCTTCCATTTCGTCTTTGACTTCCTCGGGCATGGCGCCTGGCAGGTCTATTTTGTTGAGAACAGGAATGATGACCAATCCCTGATTCATGGCCAAGTACAGGTTGGAAATCGTCTGTGCCTCCACACCTTGCGAAGCATCTACGAGCAGCAATGCCCCCTCGCAAGCAGCGATGGAGCGCGATACTTCGTAACTAAAATCCACGTGGCCAGGGGTATCTATGAGATTGAGAACGTATTTCTCGCCTTTGTAAATGTAGTCCATTTGGATGGCGTGACTCTTGATAGTGATGCCACGCTCACGTTCCAAGTCCATGTCGTCCAGCAACTGCGCCTGCATTTGACGGTCAGTCACAGTTTTGGTAAATTCTAAAAGACGGTCGGCTAAAGTGCTTTTGCCGTGGTCTATGTGGGCAATGATGCAGAAATTGCGAATATTGTTCATTCAAAAAAGTATTGCGTACAGCGTATTGAGTATTTTGCAGTGCGTATTGGGTATTGAGTATCTAAATACAAAAGACTCATTACGACAACAAGCCTGCAAAATTACATCAGAATTGGGGAATAACAGCGCGTTGGCGATTGTTTGTATAAAAGCGTTTACTTTTGGCGCAATTTTAACCGCATTTAAGACATGACATTTAAGGAAGCTACTTTTGAAGATTATGAGCGTATTGCTCGTTTGCACGCACTCAGTTGGAAACGCACCTATCGAGGTCTCATAAGCGACGACTACTTGGACAATCAGGTGGACGAAGAACGTTTGGAGGCGTGGCGCGAGCGCATGAGTACCCCCGACCCTACACGCCTCGTACTCATGGCCGAAGAAGGCGAACAGTTGATGGGTTTTGTGTGTATATTTTCTGACTATGACCCTGTTTTTGGAGCTTTTATTGACAATTTACACGCCCATCCCGACCACAAACGCGGTGGTATTGGGCTACAACTTATCCAACGTGCAGCAGCTTGGGCTTGTGAACGCCACCCGCACACGCCTCTCTACTTGTGGGTACTCGAAGGTAACCACAACGCACGCGGTTTTTATGAGCATATAGGGGCTATCAGTCACGAACGTGTCGTGAGAAATTCACCTTACGCGCAAAACAGTTCCGAAATACGTTGTGTATGGCCTGACGCTCAGGTTCTTGTGGATTT
>JALOLW010000459.1 GCA_025455795.1 Spirosomataceae bacterium | reverse complement strand
GGCAATCAAAACAGCCAAAGCTCCCGCCGCCGCAAATATCCACCAACTGATTTGGATTCGGTAGGCAAAATCAGCCAGCCATTTGTCCATAAAATAATACGCAATCGGACTCGCTATGACGATGGCGACTAAGACTAATTTTAAGAAATCTTTTGATAACAAGGTAGTTATGCTCACAACAGAGGCTCCCAAGACTTTGCGGATGCCGATTTCTTTGGTACGTTGCTCGGCCATGAATGTCGCCAAAGCTAGCAATCCCAAACAGCCGATAAACAAAGCCAAAAGTGTAAAAACCAAAAGAATGGAAGCCGTTTTTGTTTCGGTTTGGTAGAGATTGGCAAAGGCCGTGTCTAAGAAGTCGTATTCAAAAGGTACGTTTGGAATGGCTGTTTTCCAGAGTGTTGTGATTTTTTCAATGACTGCTTTTTCAGTATTGGGTTGTAAGCGAACCGCCATGTACGAACCCCACGTTTGGTAGGTTTTAGACGATTCATGAAACAATGCCACAGGCTCTATGGCTGCCCTAACCGATGTCAAATGAAAATCTTTCATTACACCCACTACCTGAAAACGCTGGTTCTGATTGCCTGGATAGCGTAGCCATTTCCCAATCGGATTTTTCCAACCGATGACTTTGACGGCGGTTTCGTTGAGAATAACCGAATTGGAATCAATCAATGAATTGGCCTTAAAATTTCGCCCTGCGGTGATTTTTAATTGGAGGGTTGGCGCAAAATCTTCATCCGTCAAAAATGAGCTTATCGCTAAATTTGGTACTACGGCGTGGGTTTGATTGCCCTGCTCAGGGTCGTAGAAATCGCCAAAACTACCCAACGACGGCAAGTAAGTAGAGTGAGTAACTTGCTGTATTTCGGGCATTTGTAAAATTTTCTGTCTAAAAACGTCTCTTTCTGAGGCGTTTTTAAAATACCGGGTGTTATTGATAACCAAGACGTTTTCTTTGTTGATACCTACTTTCGACTGTTGAGCAAAACGTAACTGTTGATACACGATAAACGCCCCCAACATCAACATAATCGAAACCGCAAACTGAAAAACTACCAAGCCACTACGAACCGAAACAAGGGTGCGAATTGATGTGCCTGTGGGTTTTTTCATGGTATCAATCGTGTCGAATTTTGAAAGATAAACCGCAGGATAAAGCCCCGCCACCAAACCAGTCAGTATCGGCAAAGTGAGCACTACCCAAATCACATCTGGTTGATAAAGCGATTCTTGGTTGAAGTCAATACCAGTTAGTTGATTGAAAAGTGGCAAAAACAAAACTGAAAGCAAGCCCGCCGTGACCAACGCTATCAAACTATAAGCCGAAGTTTCGACCAAAAACTGTCTAATCAAACTACCCCGCGACGATCCCAACGCCTTACGTACACCCACCTCTTTGGCCCGTTTCATAGACCGTGCCGTACTGAGATTGATAAAATTGAAACAAGCCAACAACAAAATGATGACGCCGATGATACCGAATGTCTGTACCTGATTTTTGTCGCCCAGTGTGCCTAATCGTGAATCCAAGCCCGAGTAGTTCAGGTGGAGTTGGGTCAAAGGCAATAATTTGACTTGGTATCGGTCGCCTTTTTTGAGATTGTCTTCAAAATTTTGCCCGATTCTCTCAAAGGCAGCAGGCGCGTACTTTTTGACCATTTCGGGCAGTTTTGCTTCAAATTTTGCCAAACTTTCTTCGTTGATTGGCTTTTTGAACTTTACCCAAGTTTCCATTTGAAGCCAAATCCAAGACCATGCAAATAGCTCCACTACCCGAAAATCTTTGGAAGGCAGCAAGAAATCAAATTGAAGCGACGCATTTTTTGGCAAATCTTTCAGAATTCCTTTGACCGTAAATAGGCGGTCATTGAACGACACACGCTGGCCTATCGCTGGCTCATTTCCAAAGTATTTTTGAGCCATTTTTTCGGTCAAAACTACACTTTGAGGCGCGTTTAGAGCCTCAAAATCGCCTTCTGTCATCGTAAAGCCGAACAATTTCAAGAAAGTAGAATCAACGGCAATCGCCCCAGACTCGTTGAAAGACAGAGCTTCTTGGCCTTGTTTTTCGCGTTTGACCAATGTTTCTCCTAAGTTAAAAACTCTGGCAGTCATCTCAATTTCGGGATAATCTGCCGCAAGCCGTAGTCCCAGCGGCGGCGGCGTATTGGTGGTTTGCCCCTCGGTATCGCCCATTTTCATATCAAGCGACGCAATGGCGATTCTGTCGGCATCGGGCAGAAAGGTATCGTACTTTTTTTCGTGTAAAAAGTACATAGCTAAAAGCCAACAAGCTGCCAGCCCTACGGCCAAGCCTGTGATGTTGGTCAAGGAGAAAAACGGCTGTCGTGCCGCGTTTCGGACTGCGATTTTGAGGTAGTTGCGCAGCATAATTGTTAAATTTTAAAGGAATATGGTTGAACGGAACAAGGAACATATTCTTTGTCATTCCGACGAAGGAGGGAGCTTGTTCCATCCTCCGTGTTCCGTTTATACGTTTTCCGATTTACTCCGTTTTCAAACTCTTCACAGGATTCATCAGCGCGGCTTTGATGGCTTGAAAGCTGACTGTGAGCAGAGCAACACTCACCGCCAAGAGCGCGGTCAAGGCAAAAATCCACCAACTGATTTCGATGCGATAGGCGTATTTTTCGAGCCAATCGTTCATCAAATACCAAGCCAACGGAAACGCTATCAATGTGGCAATCAATACCAATACGATAAAATCTTTGGATAACATTCCGACCAAATTGCTCACGCTTGCCCCCAACACTTTACGGATGCCAATCTCTTTGGTGCGCTGCTCCGCCGTAAAAGCCGCCAAACCAAACAAGCCCAAACAAGAGATAAAAATGGCCAAAAAAGCAAAGTAATTGGCCAGCGTACTGATGATACTCTCTGATTTGAAAGTAGCCTCGTACTCTTGGTCGGTAAACCAATACTCAAAGGGGAAATTGGCGTTGAACTTCTTGAACGTCTGCTCCACGCTAGCGAGTGCTTGTTTGGTCTGACCTGCCTGTGTGCGTACCACTACGAAGCCCCAATTTTCGTTTTTGGGTTGGAGATACAATATCAGCGGCTCAATAGCCACCTGTACCGACGAGTGGTGGAAGTCTTTGGCCACGCCCACGATGTGGCATTTGGTGCCGCCAAAAGTCACCTCTTTGCCCACGGGGTCTTTGTAGTTCATGATTTTGGCCGCTACCTCATTGATAATCACTCCTGTACTGTCAGTCCCAAACGACGGGTCGAAGTCGCGCCCGTGGGCAAGGGCGATGCCCATTGTTTTGAGGTAATCGTACGCTACACCATTTTGTGAAAACAAAAACGATTGGGT
>JALOLW010000062.1 GCA_025455795.1 Spirosomataceae bacterium | reverse complement strand
GTTTGGCCTGTGGTAGCAGGGGGAGGTACGCGCAAAATCTCAATTTGCACTTCTCCAAAACTACTTTTGGCGGGAATCGTGACGGTATTGCTTACCAACCGAAAATGAGTGCCAGACACGGCGGTGGAGTTGGCAGTTTCGATAGCTACGTTGATGGTTTGGTCGCGGTCCTGCTGTGGTCCCACGAGATTGACCCGCGCTCTTTGAATGCCCGCGCCATTGGCTACGGCCAAAAGCGGATAGGTACGCCCTGCGGCGGGTGCGCTCGTGACCGCCGCGTCAAATTCTACCACGGTAGCCCCGTCGTAAATCAAATTTGGGTTTTCAAAGCAAGAAGTCAGGCTTCCTGCTACCAAAACCGCCATCAGAAATTGAAATATATTTTTCATTGATGTATTGCCCCCTACCCCGAAGGGGAGTTTATTTTTTGAGATTGGATGGAGTGTTTTGCAAGTTATTTCATGTATTTTGAACCGCTAAGGCGCAAAGGCACTATGTTTTTTGTATTCATTCTTAGCGTCCTTGCGTCTTGGCGGTAAAATTAAAAATAGAAGAAAATTTATAAACCACGGTATTAATTATTGATTATCAAAATTTTGCCAATAACCCATAACTAATAACGGGTTACTGATAACCAACTAATAGCCAAAATTTTGCTTCAAGCTCGGATTGAGCGAGATTTCACCCGTCGGAATACGTGCCAACAACAAAAAGTCGGTGAAAGCGATATTACGGGGAGATTTGGTAATGTCCAATCCGCGACGTTTCAAATCGAAGAAACGATGCCCTTCAAACGCAAACTCTATGCGACGCTGACGCATGATTTCGTTCAACAGTGCCGCTCCTGACAACTCGGTCGCAGTGGCAGCCGTCAAACCTGCACGGGTACGGATGGCGTTGAGGTCGGTGAGTGCGGCGGCGGCGTTGCCAAGTTCGTAATTAGCTTCTGCCCGAATGAGGTACATTTCAGAAATCCGAATCACAGGAACATTGTCCAAATTGACAGTCGCGCTTCTACCAATAAACTTGGTACATTCTACCTCAGCAGGGCCACGGCCCGTAGTACCGAGTTCGTAAAGCAAAGCACGTACATCCGCGCCGCGTGTCACTACGTCGCCCGTGCGGGTGATACCCAAGTCAGTCAAGAGGGTAGCAGTAGGCACCAAGTCACCAAAGCCAGCCGTTACGGCACGGTTGCCGGGGTCACGGAGGGTAGTGAAAGACGTTTGAAGCGACACGTTTACCCCGATGTTTTCGTTGGTTTGGTACGAAAGCTCAAACATAGATTCGGGGTGTGAGGCGGCTCTCCAAGCGGCCAAATACTGGGCGTTGGTCTGAAAACGACCGACACCCGAAGCGATGGCGTCGTTGGCCAATCGCAAAGCATCTGCCCAACGGCCTGTGTACAATGCTACGCGGGCAGCCAGGGCTTGGGCTGCTCCTTTGCTCGCAAAAAACGGCGCACGATAAGTGGTGTTGTTGTTGGTCAATTTGGCAATCGCCCCGTCCAAATCTTTGGCGATTTGTGCGTAGCATTCATCTATGGTAGCGCGGGCAGGGAAGGTAACTTTGGTCAAATCGTCCACGCCATCCAACAAAAGCGGCACACCTCCGATATTTTGAGAAGCTACCACCGCCCGTGGGAAGTAGGCATACACTTTCATCAAATCAAAATAAACCAAACCTCTCAAAAACAAACACTGCCCTTCGATGGCATCTTTGGTGGCTTGGGGAGCGGTAGAAGTAGGCAATGCCCGCAAAATCAAATTGGCGCGGTTGATGGCTACGTAAGAACTACCCCAATTGGCCAAGTGTGAGCCAGGTTGGTTTTGAGATTCGGGCAGCAAACGGCCCGATTTGTTGGTCGCGCGACCGTTGTCGGCCAATGCTTCAGGCACCGCCAACAAATCCCGTCCGTAAATGTCGCTTCCTTGCAGCACGTCATAGACCCCGTTGAGGGCCGCATTGAGGGCTTCGGGTGAGTTGTAGGCCGAGGCCAAATCTACCGCCAAGCGGGGTTTCACCTCCAAGTTTTGTTCACAAGCACCGAGTGTCAGCAAGGCACTGAGTGCTATCGAAATTTTGGTTGTACTGATGTATTTTTTCATTTTGATTGCTTCAAATTAGGGATTAAAAACCAACTCTTACGCCAAAGGTGTAGTTGCGCGATTGCGGGATTACCCCGTTGTTGCCGCTGCCCAAGCCCACAAATTCGGGGTCGTAGCCTGTCCATGCCGTCCAAGTGAGGAGGTTGAGGGCTTGCATGTAGATTTGCGCTCTACGAATAAACTTAACAGGGCGCAAAATAGACTGTGGCAAATCATACGACACATTGACTTGCTTCAAACGAAGGTAAGAGGCATTTTCGAGGGTGCGCGTACCCGACATGTTGCCCGCACCGCGCAGCTCTGCACCACCGTTGTAAGGTCGTGGAACGTCGGTAATATCGCCAGGATTTTGCCAACGACGCTCATACACATCGGTAAGCGTATTGAAAAGACGGTTTCCGTTTTCCGAAAGGAATGACCCTTGGTTGTTGAAGGCCATGCGCCCAATCTCGTACTGGAAAAACGCCGATACTTCCAAACCACCGTAGGAGAAAGTGTTGGTAAAGCCGCCATAAATAGGCGCAAACTCCGACCCCACGTATTTTAAATCACCCGGGCTGCGGAAGTTATAAACCAAGTTGTCGTTTTCGTCATAAAACATCGGACGACCTGTGGCGGGGTTTACCCCTGCGTAGCGTACTGTGTAGAGTGCATAAACAGGCTTGCCCACGATAAAGTTACGTCCCAACGTGATGTCGCCAGTATTGTTGCCGAGTCCTGTAAAAACGGGGGCTGAAAGGAGAATCAAACTGTCGCGGTTTTGTTGGGGCAGAATCCCGTCCACGAGTTTGGTTACTCTGTTGTTTATGTACGTAAAGTTGAAGTTAGTTTCCCACTTAAACTTGCCTTTTTTAACGTTAATCGTGGTGATTTCAAACTCATAGCCACGGTTTTGGAGTTGGCCTACGTTGTCCACAATAGAACTAAATCCACTGGTAATAGGAAGAGGGCGGTTGAGCAACAAGTCGCGGCTTTGGCGGTCGAAGTAGTTCACTTGCCCCGTCACACGGTTGTTGAACAAGCTATATTCCAAACCGATTTCACCCGTAATGTTGCGCTCCCATTTGAGGTTGGGGTTGGACATTTGGGTAGGTGCTACCCCGCTGACGTTGTTGTAGTTGAAGCCACCTCCTGCTAAACCCAACGCCGGAAAAAAGCCAATTTGGTCGTTTCCTGTCACACCATAGCTGGCGCGAAGTTTGAGTTGATTGACTACCTTGCTATTTTTCAAGAAATCTTCGGTAATCAACCAGCCTCCTGATACCGCAGGAAACAAACCGAAGCGGTTGTTGGCCCCAAAGCGTGACGAACCATCATAACGGGCGGTAGCTGAGAAGAAATATTTGTTCTTGAAGTCGTATTTCAACTGTCCGAATACCGACTCACGACGGAAGCCATTCCATCCGCCGCCTGTTGTAATGTAGTTGGTGCCTGAGCTGGCGTATTTAAAGTCTGGCGAAGGAAAACCCTCTACTGTACCAAAGTAACCTTCATTGACATCGCTACGATACTCATAGCCCGCCAAGGCACTTACTCCGTGCTTTTCTTGGAAGGTTTTGTTGTAGTTCAAGACGGCGTTGGTCAAAAAGTTGACGTTTTGGTTGTATTGGAAACCCAAACGACCTGCCACGTTGAAAGCATCGGGCGTGCGAGGGTCGGTATAGTTGTCGCCTTTGATGGTACGATAATCAATCGAAGCAGAAGGGCGGAAGGTAAGCCCTTCGGCAATTTTCCAGTTCAAAGACATTGTTCCTACGGCTTGATTCTGAATCCCTTGGATTTTGTTCAGTTCGCTCACCATGATAACGTTTTGGTTCAATACGCCCGGAATACCTCCTTCGGCAGCAGTACCAAAATACGAGCCGTCATCTTTGCGAATAGGCACCGACGGGATAATCAACGGCGTAGAAAACGCCGCCGCACCTAAGAACGAACCCCCAAGTGGCCCCCCAAACTGACCACGGCCTTTTTGGGTACTCAAACTAATTTTGCTGTCAAATGTCACCTTGTTGCTCAATTTGTGCGTTACGCCAAGGCTGGTAGTACCGCGCAAAAAGTCAATGTTGATGACATTGGCCGATTGTTGGAGATAACCACCTGACCAATAAAAAGTTGTCTTGTCAGTACCACCGCTGGCCGAAAGTTCGGCGTTTTGGATGATACCATTTTTGAAAGCTTCGTTTTGCCAGTCGTAGGTAGGCAATGCTGCGATTTGGGATTCGCTCAAATCACCCGCCAAGCGCACGCCCGTCAAAGCGGCGGTAAGTGCTTGCTGGCGCGTGTACGCGGGATTTGATACTACGCCTTGGTTGAAAAACGCCTCGCTACGCATCTGAATCCACTGCTGCGTGTTCAATACGTTGAGTTTTTGTAAAGGCTCTACCACCCCCGTAAAGTAATTGAGGTCAAACTGTGTCTTGCCTGCTTTTCCTTTTTTGGTGGTCACAATCACTACCCCGTTGGCCGCTTGCGACCCATAAATAGAGGCGGCGGCGGCATCTTTCAAAATCTCAATAGACTCAATATCGTTGGGATTCAAAAAGTTGAGCGGGTTTGAACTGGTAATGGTCGAAGTACCGCGTGAGTTGATTTGAACACCATCTACGACATAAAGCGGGTCGTTGCCCCCCGAAATCGAACCAATCCCACGGATACGTACTTGCACTGCACCCCCGGGAATCCCGTTGGCGGCTTGCACTTGTACCCCCGCTGCGCGCCCTTGAATGGCGCGGTCAAAACTCTGCACGGGCATGTTTTCGATTTGCTGACCTTTGACTTTGGAGATAGACCCCGTGATTTCGCGCTTGTTGAGCGCACCGCCGTAGCCTGTTACTACGATTTCGTTGAGCTGGCTGGCGTCAGGGTTCATTTCGAGGTTAATCGTTGAGCGGTTTCCCACACTAACTTCTTGTTTCTCGAAGCCCACAAAGCTAAAGACGAGTTGAACGTTTCCAGAGGGAACACTGATTTGGTAGGTCCCGTCGCTGTTGCTATTGACGCCGCGTGAAGTGCCTTTTATTAACACGCTTACTCCCGGCAAAGCACTGCCATCTTCTTTGCTTTTGACCGTACCCGAGATGGTTCGGTCTTGCGCCCATGCGTGCCCCCATAGCAGTAGGCAAACGCATAGACATTTGAATACACCCTTGTACATAAGACGATTTGTTTTAGGTTAGTTGAAAAAGCGTACAAAAATATCTCTTTACATTTTGATAACATTGAGATATTGTTTGAATCAATAACCCTCATTGTTGTCAAAGTGTTCCAAATTATCACTATCATTGAAGCACTTTTACAGACTACTATCGCTATTTCGATGATGAATCAAACGTTTATTGAGAAGACCGCCTCTTATATTTTTGAAAAACATGAGTTGGCTCAACTCGAACATTTGTGCGTGGTCCTGCCCACGCGAAGGGCGGTTTATTTTTTCAAACGCGCCCTCGCTTTGTGTGCCGACAAACCGTTTTTGGCCCCCGAAGTTGTCGCCATAGATGATTGGGTGGCGCAGCAGTCGGCGGTGGAAGTGGCCGACAATGTGACACTTCTGTTTGAATTGTTTGAAACTTTCAAAGAAATAGACCCGCTCATTACGTTTGAGAGGTTTTTGCAGTGGGGGAGTGTTTTGCTCCGTGATTTTGACCAGATTGACCAGTACCTCATTGACCCTGATTATCTGTTTGACTACATCACCGAAGCCAAAGCCCTCGAACGTTGGCGGGTGGATTGGCCCAATAGCAACGTCAAAACCGATACACAGCGCGTCAAAGGTTATTTTGACTTGTTTGCCAACCTACGGGCGGTTTATCACAAATTTCAAGACCGACTCAAAGCCAAAAAACAAGCCTATCGTGGCATGGCTTACAGGATGTTGGCAGATAGCCCCCTAGCCCCCGGAGGGGGATTTTTAGTCCCCCCTTCGGGGGCTAGGGGGCTATGGCTTTACTTCATCGGTTTCAACGCCCTTAGTGCTTCCGAAGAAACGATTTTGCGGGCGTTGGTCAAAACCAAACGCGCCGAATTGCTCTGGGATACCGACTATTATTACATGCGCGACAACGCCTACATGGAAGGTGGCAAACTGCTCCGTCGCTACAAAGAAGCGGGCTGGACGGGCGAATGGAAATGGGTCGAAAATCACTACGCCGAAACGCCCAAAGAGATTCATACTTACGCCGTACCCAATGCTTCTATGCAAGCCAAAGTAGCGGGCGAACTCTACCGCCGATGGTGCGCCGACGGGCACGGCGGCTCGGACGCTCGGCCCGTGGCTATGGTTTTGGCCGACGAAAATCTGCTCGTACCCATGCTCAACGGCCTCGACGAAGACATCACAGACCTCAATATCACGATGGGCTTGACGCTCCGCAACTCGCTGCTATTCACGCTCATAGACTCGCTTTTTGAGCTACAAATGACCATCGCGGAGTTTCGGGCCAAAGACGGACGCGACATCAAAATTCCAAAGTACAATCACCGCACTGTTCAGAAAGTGTTGAATCACCCGTTTATTCGACGGTACGAATTTTTGGAACTCCAATCGCGCTCGGCAGACACGCCCACGATTATCCAAAAGACGATTCGAGAGATTCAACAGCGTAATTTTGTCTATCTTGACCCCTCTCAACTCCTCGAATGGGGCGACAATCATCCGCTGTTTAAAGCCCTTTTCAAACGCTGGGACGATAAGCCGCAAACCATCATCAACGCGCTTTTTGAACTGATAGACCTGCTTAGGACGGTCTATCGTGATACCAAAAACGCCATCGAAACGGAGTACCTGTATCTGTTTTATACATTACTCAAACAACTCGAAACGACGCTCGCCAAAGAAAACGTGGAAAAACTCAACGTGAAGCTGTTTCGGTCGTTTTTGTACGAGTTGATTCGCCAAACGCGCATTCCGTTTAGTGGCGAGCCGCTGAGTCCGTTGCAAGTGATGGGGATGCTGGAAACCCGAGCGTTGGATTTTGAAAAAATCATCATTCTTTCGCTCAATGAGGGCGTGTTTCCAACCACCAAACGCCAAAATTCACTCATTCCGTTTGACATTGCCCGTGAAGCGGGTTTGCCCGTGTACAGCGACCAAGACGCGGTGATGTCGTATCATTTTTATCGCTTGCTCCAGCGCGCCTCCGAAGTACACCTGGTCTATGTTACCGACCCCAATACCTACAACGGTGGCGAAAAAAGCCGTTTTATCCTCCAAATCCAGCACGAGCTTGTTCCCCAATATCCCGACAAAATCAGCTACCAAGAGCATCTGGTAATGTTTGCAGAGCAGCAGTCAGCAACGAGCAGTCAGCAGGACTCAATCACTCATTCACAATTCACTCATTCACCATTAGATTGGTCTGTTCCCAAAACCGCTGATACATTGGCGTTTATCAAGAAGTCACTGACCGAAAAAGGGCTGTTTGCTACGCATTTCAATCAATATTTAAAATGTTCGTTGCAGTATTATTTCAACCGAGTAGCGGGGGTATCAGAAGACGAAGAAGTAGAAGAACGCATGGGCGCGGCGGAGTTTGGCACGTGGATTCACGCAGTGCTGGAGCGGATAGACGTGGAGTTTTTGATGGAAAACAAAACCATCAGTGAACCGCAAATCAAAGAAATTTTGGCCGAGGAGTTCAAAAAGCAATTTGGCGGCTACGACCCCGAGTCGGGCATCAATCGGCTGCTGTACCAAGTAGCGCAACAAAGTGTGCTGGATTTTTTGAAAGAACAACGCGAACGCAACGAAAACCTGGAAGTCTTGGCCAACGAACGAGCTTTGTCGGCTACCGTTGAGGTGGTGTTACCCGATGGCATTTTGCCCGTCAAAATAGGCGGAAAAATTGACCGCATTGAGTTGTTGGACAAAACCGTTCGGGTGGCTGATTACAAAACGGGCAAAATAGAATCGCTCAACACAGTGAAGCCCGATTTGATAGAGACATTGCTGCTCGAAAGTACCAAACCCAACGACGAGAAAATCAGGCAGTTGTGGCTGTATCAGTATTTGGTATTCAAACAAATGCTGTTGGAGAAGGGTCTGAAACTCAAAGGGCGCGAGTTTCGTTTGGAAGAATATGAGGTGAGTTCGGGTTTTTATTCATTGCGTAACATCAAAAAAGGGTTTATCCAAAATCCGCTGCGTTTTGATGAAACCAACGACCCTGTTTTGTACGTCGAAGAGTCCGAAAAATACATTCAGGCTTTTGTGGCCGACAAACTGCTCAATCCCGACGAACCTTTTCAAAAAACCACCAACACCGACACCTGCAAATACTGCGATTTTCGGGAGATATGTGGTCGTTGAAAATTATTAGGTCAAAAATTGGTTGGAGAACAATTTCGCACTACTTTTGATTACTTTAATTTTAGAAGCAATGAAAGCAATTTTTTACGTCTTTTTGAGTGCGTTGCTACTGCTGGAAGTAGTGGCTTGCAAACGCAACTCTTCCGAGCCTGAACCCATTCCTGCGGGCGCAACCAAAGCCGACTTGCTCGCTGGTACAACGACCAAATCATGGACCCTCGTTGATACCAAAATAGACGGTTTAGACGCTTGGAGTCAAACCCGCCCTTGCGCCAAAGATGATTTCCTGTCGTTTCGCAAAGACAAAAACTACGAATGGAACGATGGAACACTCCGCTGCTCTGACAAAATCCCGCAGGTCTATGAAAAAGGCACTTGGGAACTTGCCACGAACGATACCGAAATCATTCTTAACAAAACGGAGCGTTACAAAATCGTCGCGCTTAGTTCGTCTAAATTGCAACTTTCTTCCAAGAATGTCTTCGGCGAAACTAAAGCCTTGTTTTTTGAAGTGCTGACCAGCAATTAGACTCGTTTCATTGTCAAATTTGATACGCACTCATTCCTTTTTCTTTCTCCCATGGACATTTTTTTGATGATTTTAGGCATTGCAGGGCTTTTGATAGGCTTGGCGGGAGCGGTATTGCCTTTGCCTGGTCCTCCGCTCAGTTTTGCGGGGCTGCTGTGCTTGCATTTTAGCAAATACGCCGAGTTTAGTCAAACCACCCTTTACACGCTGGGTTTTATCACGGTTGTCATCACCATTCTCGACTACTACGTGCCAATCTGGGGCGTCAAAAAATTTGGTGGCACCAACTATGGCACTTGGGGAAGCACCTTAGGGCTGCTCTTGGGCTTTTTTGTGATACCCGCCTTGGGGATTTTCTTGGGCGCGTTTTTGGGCGCGTTTGCGGGTGAACTCATCGGCGGAATGCCCACCGACAAAGCCCTTAAAGCCGCTTTCGGCTCGTTTTTGGGTTTTTTGAGCGGCATTGTGATGAAAGTGATCCTGTGCTTGGTGATGATTGGCGTGGCCGTAGCCCAACTATTCTAACGGCTTCGAGGATTTTTGATATTTCTTTCGGAACTTCGCAATACTCAATACTCAATACCCAATACTCATTACGCAATACCCAATACTCATTACGCAATACTCACTACCAAAATGAGCCAATATCCCAACCCCGGTTACGACCCCGCCGAAATCCAACTCCTGCGCGACGAATGTGAAGAAGAAGGACAAAACTTTGTCTTTTGTGAAGACGAAGAAGTTGATATGAACCAAAGCGACGAACTTGCTCACGTGCAGTTTGTGGGCAAATACAAAGGCCAAGAGGTCATCTACGACGCGGTCATTTCGACTTTGCCACTCTACCACAGCAGTTTGGTGTATGAACAAGCCCTCGGCCAAGTGACCAAACTCTACCCCAAATACCTTCCACCCGAAGAGCGCGGGCCTTCGTACAAGATGAATCCCAAAGACGAGGAAGAGGCCGAAGAAATGCTGCTCGAAATCATGGATGCCATCGAAGAAGAAGAAGACATCAAAGTCAAAGAAGCCATCGAAATAGAACCATCTTTCGATTATGGCGTGGGCGTAGAGGTGTATCTCAACGTGGAAACCATCACCGAGGAGGTCATTGAGCGTTTTGTGAAGCAATTCAACGACGGCACGCTCAAACTCGACCCCACGTTGTACTCCTTCAAGAGCGCCGAGGAGGAGTAATTATTTCCTAACCACAATTTTAGCCACCGTGCCTTTTGCGCCCACCGCGTAGCAAGTGCGCCCCGCGCACGAGAGGGCGTGCAGGCTCGGCGGCGTGGACTCAAGCGTTTGCCAAGTGGTAGCGCCGTCTTTGGTGATGCTACTGCCACTCGGCCCCAATACCAAGCCTTCGCCCTCGGCAAAACGCCAAATACTTTCTTTGAGGCCGTCGGGTTGGGCCGATGGTGTGATTTGCCAAGTTTGGCCGCCGTCGGTCGTAAAGGCGATGTTCTGCACGTTCGCTTTTTCGGCTTTGTAGTCGCCGCCCACGATAGCCCCTTTTTTGGCTTCCCAAAAACGCACGCCAAAAATCCCCGAAGAAGCGTTGGAAGCAAAAGGAGCGTCAAAAATCTGCCAACGTTCCCCACGGTCGGGCGAGAAAAACACACGGCTTCGCGCACCACCGCCCGTACCAATCCACACGTTGCTTTTACCCTGCACGGCCATGCTCGAATTGCTCGCCGCAAAAGCCGCTTCGTTGGGAAGATTATCGGGGAGAGATTGGGGCGTAAACCGCTGCCAAGTTTGGCCGCCGTCGGAGGTACGAAGCAAAAACCACTTACCGTCTATCGGGTCGCCAAAAATGAGGCCGTTTTTGGCATCCCAAAAAGCGATTCCGTCCAAAAAAACGCCTTTTTGGTCGGTTTGCCACACCAACTGCCACGATTGACCGCCGTTGGCAGTGCGATAAATCCGCGCTTGACCGTCTTCGGCGGGGCCTGCACTCATCGCCACGGCAATACGAGCGTCGAAGGCATGAATGCCTCTAAAATCCAATTTTTCGGCTCCTGTAATCTGCATCACGCGCCAATCATTACCGCCGTTGGTAGTCCGTAGCACTGTACCTTTGCTCCCACCTGCCCATGCAACTTGCTCATTGACAGCCACTACCGACCGAAAACTGGCATCGGTATTGACCGACTGAAGCTGCCACTGCGCAGAAGCAGACCCAACCCTTAAAATCAAAAACACAATGAGTGTAAAATTTTTCATTCGCTCTTATATTTGTGGTAAATATACGTAAAACAATTCCAGTGTCGAAACGTTGTTAGAGAGATTATACTTCTTAACCAACTATGAAAGCGATGAGAAAGACAACAAAACTTGCGATTTTGGTTTGTGGGTGCTTACTGAGCGTGATATGGTCTTGCCGTCAGACCGAAGTCAGCACGGGCGATGCCCTCGTCAATGATTTTATCAAGGTCAATATGGATTATTGGTACTACTGGAACGATAAAATTCCCGCCAATGCGTCCAAAAATTTAACCTCCGAAAACTACTTCAATTCACTCCTGTACGTATTTGACGCCCAACAGCGCCCCGACGGCGACCGTTTTTCGGCTTTTTTGAACAACGCCGAAAGCACCGAAGCAGCCCTCTCTGGCGAAAGCAAAACCACGGGTGCGCGATTGGCGTTGTACCGCAACGGCGACAACATAGCGGGCTTGGTGATGTACGTTTTCCCTGGCTCACCCGCAGCAAAAGCGGGCATCAAGCGGGGGGATTTTTTTGGAAGAATCACCGTGGATGGACAGACAGTCACTGTCAATAATTCCTCCACGCTGCTTTCGACGGGCAGCAACTACGTCTATACCATCGGGCGTTTTGAGAACAGTACCATCACAACTACCGACCAAACCAAAACGGCGGTGGCACAGGCACTTCAAGAAGACCCTATGCTACTGGACAGTATCTACACCAGGGGCAATCGCAAAATCGGCTATTTGGTTTACAATCGTTTTTATTCTACGCCCAACGGGAGCACTACGCCAGTATATGACCAAAAAATGGCACAGATTTTCAATAAGTTTAAGGCCCTTGGAGTCAATGAATTCATCTTAGATTTGCGCTACAATGGCGGTGGCTTTATCTCCACGGCACGGCAATTGAGCAGTTTTATCGCCAAAGGCGTAACCGACAAGACGATCTTTTCCCGCAATGAATACAACAAAAAAGCGACCCCCGAACTCCAAAAACAGTTTGGACAAGGCTTTGGTACCGACTTTTTCATGGTCAAACCCGAAAATATCGGTGCCAACTTGCAGCGGGTATATGTCCTTACGAGTAGCCGCACCGCCTCAGCGAGTGAGCTGGTTATCAACAGTTTAAAGCCATTTATGGAAGTAATAACAATAGGTGATGTGACCGTTGGCAAAAACGTTGGTTCAATCGTCATCAAAGACGAGAAGAAACGTTTCGCGCAGGGTATTATGCCAATTGTATTAAAGACGTTCAACGCCGCCAACCAATCTGACTACACGGCAGGTTTTACGCCCAAAGTCACCGTCAAAGAAAGCATCAACCAAACCTGGTACGCTTTGGGCGACTTGCGCGACCCGCTACTTTCAGAAGCCTTCTTTCAAATTACGGGCAGCCGTACCGCCCGCCGTGGCTTTTTGGACGACGGCAGTGAGCGTTTCAAAATCGCACCCACACCCCTCGAAATGGAAATGGTGGTAGAAATAAAGAAGTAAAAATCGCCACTTTTTGACTTCCTAAAGGTAGTATCAAACCCCTCATTATGGAAGTCATTATTTGCAAAGATGCTCAAACACTGGGCGAAAACTCGGGCAAAGCCGCTGCTGATTTGATTCGCAAAGC
>JALOLW010000458.1 GCA_025455795.1 Spirosomataceae bacterium | reverse complement strand
GTGCGTGTAGTCGCGGGGGTTGTTGGCACCCGAAGGGTAATGCAGCGGCTCGCCGCGCAGGGCAGCCTCCAAAAACTGACTCAGATAGATGACATTGCCACTGACAAACCCATACGCCGCCGAAGGCCGCACCGACACAAAATCCAATCCAAACGCCTCGCGGTAAGCCCAACAAAATGCCTCGCCCGCCACTTTGCCCGCGCCATAAGCTCCTGCTGCTGGGCCTGCATGCCCCAATAATACTGGGTGATTGACGTCAATGGGCTCGTATTGTTTGATGGGAATGACACCGATAGAACTGCAATTGAGCAGGCGTGTGATACCCACTTTGGCACAGACTTCGAGTACATTGATGGTAGAACCGAGCATATTGGTAAAGCTACCTTTGGGCGACTTAATCGTCTGACTATCATTGACCATCGAAGCCAAATGTGCGATTTTATTGACTTGATACTTCTCCGCAGCGGCCAACAACTCGGCCTCATCCACCGCCGAGCCGTGGGCAAAAATAATCTCCGATTCTATCTCTTTTCCCAACAACCACGACATTTCGGCCCGACGCGGGTACAAGTCAAAATTGACCACGCGGTGTCCTGCTTCTACCAGTTGTTTACAGAGGTGACTACCGATAAATCCCGAGCCACCTGTAACTAAAATTGTGTCCATTATAGCCCCTTCCCCCCGATGGGGAATTTTTTGTAATTTCTTTTTTCGTTTATAAAAACTGTATTTCAAGCCCCTACCCGGGGTTGGGGGTATAACTCCCCTGAATGGCCTTAATCAAACACACCATCGCGTGGTTGTAGGGTGTCGGGATGCCCGCTTTGGCTCCTGCTTTTACCATCGCACCGTTGATAAAATCAATCTCGGTGGGGCGTTTGGCCTCAAAATCTTGGAGCATCGAAGAGCGGCCTCCTTTGGCATTTTTGAGCAAATTGACAATGTAACTGATGCGCTCGTCGTAGTCGAGTGGAATGCCGTTGGCGTGGGCAATGGCCACAGTTTCCTTTAAAATCCCCTGCATCAATTCTACCAAACCCTCAAAAGTCGGCACTTGGTCGGCGGTGAGGCGCGGGATAGCCGTGGTGGGCAGGGTGCAGACGTTGAGCGAAAGTTTTTTCCAAATCTCCACAATGACACGGTCCGAAACAACGGGATTGAAGCCGATGGCCTTGAAAACCTGCGCCAAATTTTGCACAAAATCATCGGTGGGACGTTCCCAATTACCGATGAACATATCGTCGCCACCTACTTGTTTGATTTGACCCAAACCTGTCACCACGCCACTGGCGTAGGTTACCCCCATGACCATTTGGTTTTTGGGAATGATGCCCGAAATCACCTCGGAATGCCCCCAGCCATTTTGCAAACTAAGCACTTTGGTATCGGGTGTGATGCTGTGCTTCACCGCCTCCAACGCAGCTTGCGTGTACATGCCTTTCACAAAAATGATGACCAAATCAGCCCCTGGCAGTTGGGAAGCATCGGAAGTGGCAGGAATGAGGAGCGTGTGCGATACGCCCTGTTTGTCGGTGTAAATCAGGCCGTTTTCTTTGACTGACATAACCGCCGCTTGATTGGCGTCGTAAAGTGTGACATCGTGGCCGTGCAAAAAAAGTCGTGCGCCAAATACGCCGCCCATCGCGCCCGTTCCGCCGAGAATGGTGATTTTCATGAAACTAATGAGTTGTAGATTTGCGAATACAGAATAATATTTGGTTTGAAGTCAGTCAAATTGAGAATGAACGGGTAAGCGTTGCTATACCGTCATTCATGACTGATTACTGACTTCAACTATTTGCTCATAGGACGGACAGTTCATTGGGTCTCGAACCCTTCTCACAATGATGTTTCGGAGCATTTTTTTAACGATTAATTGTAAACACTAAAAGTCAGTATGGACAAACTTCACGTGGCTTATCAAAGTTCTCAGCAATGGCAAATGCAAGAGATTACCAATCAAATAGCCGACATCACTTATTGGTTGGAACACTTGCCATTGGATTTTCATGTCGTTTTTGAGTACACAGGTACTTACTCTCACCGCTTGGCTTACTGCTTGACGCTGGCTCAAAAGCCATTCACTATCATTACACCCTCACAGAGTAAGGGTTTTTCTGATTCGCTCAAAAAACAAGCCAAGACTGACCGACAAGATGCCAAAACGTTGGCACTTTTTGGAGTAGCTATGCAGCCAGAACCCACCGAGTTGATAGATGAATCAATGCACCAAAAACGACAACTATATCAACATTATTACTCGTTAAAGATTCAAAAGCAGGCTATTAACAATCAATTGCATGCCCTAAGTTTTGACCCCCGTGCCAATCTTAAAGTCGTTGAGGGTTTGCAACAGCAGTTGGCGTTTTATCAAAGTCAAATCAATGATTTTCATCAACAACTCTTTGATATCAACGATGATGATGTAGCCTCTATCAAAGAACTACTGCTAAGTATCAAAGGTATTGGAGAGGTTGTGGCCAAGGAACTCATTTTAGCTACTAATGGTTTCAAAAACTTCTCTTCCTCCAAAAAATTTGCCAAGTTTGTCGGCTTGGCTCCAACTGTTCGCCAGTCAGGTTCTTCTGTCAAGAAAACGGGTAAAATTCCCCGTACTGCTTGTAGCACCTTGAGAGCTTCTATTTTTTCAGCAGCCCGTTCGGCAGCCCGTTTTAATAACGATTGCAAAGCACTCTTTCTACGACTGAGAGCGAAAGGTAAACCGTACAAAGTTGCCCTCATTGCCGTAGCTCATAAGCTACTTCGCCAGGCCTTCGCTGTCGTCAAGAGTCAAGTCGCTTTTGATAATAATTTCAACCTCGCCAAATAATATTTGCATTTTTTCTTGAATTTTAATACAGTTCATGACTTTAAAGTTTAGTCTATCGCCTCTACCAACAGCACCCAGTCGGTACCGTTGGCAGGGCCGATGCGCTGCACGTTTTTTTTGTCAATGGTAAATTCTTTTTCAAAAACCCCATTGCTCGGATTGTACCATCGCCCTCTGAATTTCTGACCGTTTAGATAGTTAAAGTCTATCTGAATAGCCTGTATTTCAGGCAGATAAGAAACCAGCATCTTTTTGTCGGCACTTACGGCAGTGGTTACAAAATTGTTTTTGGACCAATCGCCGTAGCCACCCACCACGGCTTCGTGGCGCAGGTCGGGGGCGAGTGTCCACCATTTGATTTGTTCAAAGAACTTAATCAGATGCCCCATCTGGTACGCCCCGGGGTAGCGCATGATGTCGCGCCAGTTGGACGGAAAGTACCAAATATCCGAGCCGTAGGCGTGTCCCGCGCCGCCGCAAAGCATGGTCCAATACGCCTGTCGTCGCACGATTTGGGGCGTACCCATGTCGTTGTCTTTCACGCCCATGCCCTCATATTGCGACTCACCCAGCACAAACAGCAGCGTGTCGGACTTGGTATATTCGCGGATGGCGGCCTCATAGACGTGCGGCTGCAAATCGGCAGACGACCATTGGTTGGGTTTTTCGCGCCAGTAGGTGTAAATGAAGCTAAAACCGAGCCACGGCGCGTACTGAAACAAGTCGGTGCTCGAATGGGGCGGCGAGGCGTGGTAAGTGATAAGTTGGTGTTTGGGGGCGGTTTCGTAAAGTCCTTCGATGAACGCAAACAGCGGCAAGCGGTCGCCCTTGGGGTCGTTGTCGCCGCCCGTTATCCAGAGTAAATTTTTGTGTTTGGCCAGTTTTCGGCCCAAATATTGGCCATAAAAACGATTTTTGGCCACGCCATTTTTCTGAATGGGTTTGTTGGGTGAATTGCCAAATGCCTCTTGGCAGCAGCCTAACCACGGCTGCGACAGCACCACCAACAACCACAGCGAGTCGGCCTTGCCGATGAGCTTGGACACGTGGTCGTGATAGGCTTCGTTGGGGCGGCCAAAGTCCACCTCGCCGTGAAAAGGCTTCTGCCCGTAGCGACTCACCTGCTCGGGCGACATCACTATTTGCAACTGCAACGTATTGAACCCCTGCGACTTACGAAAAGTCATGTATTCAAGTGCCTCCTCGGTGGTCAGTTGGGTGAAAATCTGCCAGCCCGTGTCGGCGTGGTACAGAAAAGGCTTGTTTTGCTGCGTCACGAAGTAGCGTTTGTTCGCGCTGATTTTGAGTGGAAAAGGTGATTGCGCCCATACTGCGACCGACAATAGCCAACAAGATACGAATAGGCTTGTTTTTGACATGGTGTTTTATTACAATTTTTTCTTGTAAATATTTCACCAAAAGTAGTTGATGAAAACCTCATACCGTTTTGCGTAGATTTTCCTAATCCAATACTTTTTTAACCATTTATCTAAATTATTGAAAAAATAAGGTATAAATCAAACCAATGGAGCCGCGTTTAGTCAAAATCTTCCCACCTGCCAATCAGTCTTGTGTGGTTAAAAAATCATTTTTGCGGAACCAAGAACCTTGGCACTACCATAGCGACTACGAAATCTTGCTCACGGTGCGGGGCAAAGGTTATGTTTTTGTGGGCAATCAAGTCAAGCGCATTGAAGAAGGCAGCCTGATGCTGATGGGCGCCAATGTGCCGCACTCTTCGCAAAAAGACGCAGAATACTACGAAAGCCACCCCGAAGAGGACTCGCTGGAATTGGTGATTCAGTTTGGGGATAAACTACTGGGACGTGATTTTTTCCAGTTGCCAGAGTTTACACACATCCGCGAGATGCTCCACAAAGCCGAAAAAGTCATAGCCTTTGGTGGCAAAACGCGGGAGCAGGTTTCACAAAAAATCCACCAACTTTACGACTTAGACCCCGCCACGCGCATCGTGCAGATTTTGGACATCTTGAATACGCTGGCCAAATCAGACGAAGTGGAGTACGTGCTGCCCGTGGCGTTTCATCAAAATACCGCTGCCTATCACGACCAGCGACTCAACCGCGTGTTTGAATACACCGTGCGGCATTTGGGCAATGAAATTAGCCTGGAACAAGTGGCTTCGGAGGCTTCGATGACTCCCTCGGCGTTTTGTCGGTATTTCAAAAAACACACCCGTAAGTCATACATCGAATACCTCAACGAACTGCGGGTCAGCTACGTATGCACTCAACTTATCCAGTCCAACGATGCCATTTCGGACATTGTATTTCGGTCGGGCTTTCAGAATTTATCCAACTTCAACCGCAAATTCAAAGAAACGATGGGCCTCACGCCGCAGTCGTACCGGCGGCAGTTTACGGGGTCGGTGGGATGAACGAGGAGTGCTTATACAAGCCTGTCGTTAATCTCCTTGCAAAGATTGTATTTTTTGAAGCACTTCGTAAA
>JALOLW010000457.1 GCA_025455795.1 Spirosomataceae bacterium | reverse complement strand
GGGGAGTTTGTTACGAAATGACACGAAATTTTCTGTGAATATTTATCAAACGGTCAAAAATGACCCATTAACTCCAATCCTCGGGAGTAGTCGGAAGAATACGCGGGAAAAGAAAAAAGCCTATTTGCTCGACTATAATTTCTCCCATTTTTGTCCATCAAGAGAAAGGTATTCGTAAGGCGAGTTGGGTACCGTTGGTTGAGGAATGAATCTTAAGCGTGGCGTTGAGGTCGGTGGCTCGCTGGCGCATGTTGGTCAGGCCGTTGCGTAGCGAGGAGGTGGTCGTGTCAAAACCCTGCCCGTTGTCTATCACTTCGAGGAGCAATTCGCTCGGTTTGCGGTTGAGTTTTACGGTAAGTTGGGTTGCTTTGGCGTGTTTGAGGGCATTATTGACGGCTTCTTTGAATATCAAATACAGGTTGCGCCGTACGGGCATTGGCAGTCGCAGACCTTCCCACTCGCCCTCGGTGGTGAGATGGATGGATAGTTGGTTGGCTTCCGACAAGGTGTTGAGGTAGTCTTGCATTCGCAAGATGATGTGTTGTGATTCGTCTTTGTCGGGGCTGACTGTCCACACTATATCGTCCATGTTTTCCATTATCTTTTGGGCATTGGTTTGTATCATTTCTACGAGCATTTTGGTACGGGCTGGGTCTTTGTCCAAGGCGGCCTTGGTAGAAGTACTGAGCATCGAAATACTGCTAAGAGCTGAGCCTACTTCGTCGTGCAAATCGCGTGAGATGCTGTTGCGAACCTCCTGTAATTGAAGTATTTGCGATAGACGGTAGCGGTACAGTCCGTAAAAAAAAGCGGCTATTGATAACACGATAAACCCATAAAACCACCCTGCTTGGTAGTAAGGCGTAGTGACCTCAATCGGATACTGAGCGATGGTGTTTGAAGGGACGCCATCCGCGCCCAAGACCCGTACTTTGAAACGATACTGACCGCCTTTGAGATTGGTATAAGTGGCCTGTCGGAGGGTACTTGCCTTTTGCCAATCGTCGTCGAAGCCTTCCAATTGATGTTGAAAAAGTAGCTTATCGGCATCTCGAAAGTCCACGGCTGTAAATTGAAAAGTAACGACATTTTGGGCATGACGTATGGTATAGGGCGCGTCATTTTTGCTAAAATCAATCGTTTGTCTTCGCCCAAGCAGGAACAAATCGGTGATGAGGGGTTGGGTATTGGAAAGGTGAAGAAGGGGTTGCAGCGGGGCAAAAAAACTTACTCCTTCGTCGTGGTTGAGGTAATAAAAATCTCCATTTTCATAAATAGGCCCGTACGCATAATTGTTTACGAGGCCGTCGTCTTCGGTGAAGAGGCGAAATTTCTCCGTTTTGGTGTCAAAATTGAGCAAACCATCGTGGGTATTCAGCCAAATTTTGCTGTTTTTGTCAATGATAATGCTGTTTTTGAGTCGTAACCTCTTTTGATACCCATAGTTTTTCCAACTTTTGACGATTCGGTCGTTTTGGATTTTGAGGAGTTGGTCGCTACCTACGGCCCAAAGCTGCCCTTGTGGGTCTATGGTCACACCAAAAATCGTTTTTGAATGAGGGATACGTTTTGTGATTTTTTCGATTTTGGTATCAAAAATCGCCACGCCACTGTCGGTAGCGAGTGCCAAAGTGCTGGGGGAGTGTCGTACAAAATCATAAATATATGGATTTTGGGAGGACGAGGTGACCACAAAAGTGGCGAGTTGGTGCGTAGTGAGGTGGTACTTCACCAAGCCCTTTTCGGAAGCAATCCACACTTGTTGCGCGTCGTCAAAATCAAATTTCCAACCCGTCAATTTGGGCTTGACGCTTTCCAGTGAAAACGTATTTGTGCGTAATTGAGGAGTGATTTGAACCAACGCGCCATTGGTCAAAACCCACAGATTGCCCGCTACGTCGTATTTGATTTGGGTGATATTTCTGCCCTCCCACCAAAACCGTTTGATTATTTTTTGGTGAACATTGTCGTACAAAAACAATCCAAAAGTAGAGGTAGCCACCCATTCCCAGTCGGGGTTGATAGTACACCCCAACACTTGGCGCGTTCGGTTGATGTCGAGTGTTTTGAAAAAAGGGTACGTTTTTTTACTTGCCTGAAAGTAAAAAGGATTGCTTCGATAGATGCCTTTGTCGGTGCATAGCCATATATTTTTTTGACTGTCTTGAAAAATATTCTGAATCGTCGAAAAATGGAGTCCATTGGCATCATTGGTGCGTTGATTGAAGCCGCGATAGGTGTCTTTGGCGTCCATTAGTGCAAGCCCGCGCGATACCAGCCCACACCAAAAAACAGAGTCTGGGGCATCGGAAGCGATAAACTTGATACAAACGATTTCCTTTTTGTTGGGGTTTTGGCTCAACAGACGTGGGGCTTCAAAACGACCCTCTCCATGATAGCGCATCTGCTTGATTTGGTAGGAAGCGTCGGTATAAATCCAGCTATTCGTTTGGTACGGGCGAATGACCCAGTTGCTTTTTTCTTTGGGGGTTCGGTAGAGTTTTTGCGTAGTAAGCTCGTAGGCCACCCACTCATCGTTGGTAGCTATGATGAGGGTAGAGGCACTGATGCGCATCACGACTCGAGGTGTTTGGAGGCGAGTAAGGGGCGTGGCAACGAGGCGTTCTTTATCTATATCGTATCGGAACAGGCTACCTCGAAGTACCACCCACATACAACGCCCGAGGGTGTCGTTGAGTACCACAAACTGACGGGTGATTTTGTTGTTGGTGTTCAAAAAAGCCTTGTCTTCGGTTTGGAGTTTTTTCTCAAAATGGTCTTTTGCCAAGTTGTATTTGAAAAGGGTAGAATTGACCAACGCCCATATACCTCCGCGATAATCTATCATTACGTGGGTGTTGAACTGGGCCGCGATAGTAGTCGAATCATTGACGTCATAATGCCGAAACGTATGCCCATCAAAGCGATCTATGCCTTGCGCGTTGGCAATCCAAATAAACCGCTGCCTATCTTCGGCAATGGTAAAAACGTAGTTGTTGGACAGCCCGTCGTGGGTAGAGTACCGCTGAAAAGTGAGTTGCTGCTGTGCTTGGCACACACAGGAGAAACATAACCAAAAACTTAAAGTAAGGCGCATAGCGTGAGGCGTATCAAAGTCCCCAAAGATACACATTTACCTCGGTACAAGCGACCCACAACCGCCTATTTGCGCCTCAAAACTGCCAGTTCCAGCGGGAGAAAACATAGCCGATGGGGTAATTACCGCTTCAAATCCGGGTAAAAACGTAACCGACTGCCCCGCTCTGTATAGTACCGTGGCGTTGGCAATTTTGTTGGTGGCCGAGATGGTCGTATTGCTAAGATAGTGTATTTCACGTTTAGCTTCTTCCGAGTTGTAAGGAGAGTTGTAGCGGTCTTCGTCAGATGAAGCCAACGTGAGGGCGTTGGTGCAGC
>JALOLW010000456.1 GCA_025455795.1 Spirosomataceae bacterium | reverse complement strand
ATCCCCAAAAGGCAACAAACAAAAAGGAAGTTTTGGTAAAAAGCCAAATAACCGCTTTCGGGCGTGAATTGGTTTTTGCTGAACATCAGCACCACGTAGCCCATATAGCCCACGGTATCAACGAGATACATGAGATAGCCAATATTGCCCTGGTCGCGGGTCATGGCGATAAGCCGCTCAAACACCGTGGTATGAATCTGCACGTAAGGCACATATACCCCCAAGCCCACCAACACCATAAACCAGTAGCCATCAAGGCCCTGCCCAAGCCCCCAACTGGCCAACAAAAGCAACCCAAAGCCACTAATTGACAGCCCCAAAGACGTAAAAAATGCGCGGCGGTTGTGATGAATCAACACCATCACGCTGCTGATGAGCGTCACGCCCAGCGTCACATAAACTTCGGAAGTAGTGAAGATAGCGGGGGTTCGGTCAAAACCGAGGTCTTTCCAAATTTCGGGGGCAAAGTCGGCGCGGAAACTGCGGAGGAGCGTGGTGAGCAAGTACGCCATCGAAAGCCCTACCAAACCCAGCGCGTAGCGGGCAAAAAGTTGGCGACGGTCTTGGCGGGTCATGGGCGTGCGCTCGCTGCGGTGGGCGATGTCGCGCTCATTGGGTGGTGGAATGCGCGTCAGCATCCATACAAACAAAAGGAGCGGCAATACAAATACCAAGCCCGCCGTAAAAGGCATCCAATCCTCGCTTACTTGCTGTCCCAACAGCCACGTTCCGAGCGATTTTGTCACGCCGTCGGCCAAGATAAAACTGGCGCACAGCCCTGCCATCAAAAACTCCGTGGCGCGGCGGCCTTCTAAGTAGCCTTGCACCAGCCCAAACACCATGCCGAGCGGTAAACCATTGAAAAACAGGAAGATAAAATTCCACGGGCGCGGCACAAGCCCCAAACCAAGCAGCATAAGTTGGGCAAAACCAATCAGCCCCAAAATCCCCCAAGCGCGTTGGTGCGGTTTGATTTCGGACACCACTTTGATACCCACCCACTTCGAGAGCGCGTAGCCGAGGGTTTGCGACGTCACCAGCAGGGTTTTGAGCGTAAGATCGCCCCAAGCCGCTCCTTCAAAACTGGCAGCGGTATAAGGCCGCCGAAAGCCGTACATGCAAAAGTACGCGCCAAAAGCCGCCACGACTGCCCAGAGCGCGGAGGCGTACCAAGATTTGGCTGTGGTCATGCGAGCGATGCTTCGATAGGGTCGGCAAAGGCTTCGATGGGAGCAGTGACCATGTCAGGGTCTTTGGCTTGGTCGTCCCAAATACGAAGCTGAACGGCATCTTTGTAAAAAGGTGATTGCTCAAACGCCGCCACTTCTTCTGCCGACATCGGTCCCCCTTGCAAGGCCAAACTCTGAATCGAAGGCTCGCTCAAAATCCCCAAGTAGTCGGGGTCGGTGGCGCAGAGGTAGCGTTTGGCGGCCACGTGCAGGCGTACAGGCTCCGAAACAGCAGGCACAAAGTGGGTTTCTAAATAACGCGCGGCCAAGTTTTCGTGAAAATCGTCAATGTCTTGGTCAGGGGCGTCGTCGGGCAGGTCGTGGAGAATATGGCCGATGTCGTGCAGCAGGGAGGCCGTCACCAAAGAAGGCTTTGCCCCCGCATTTTGGGCGAGAGTAGCCGCTTGCAGGGCGTGTTGGAGCTGAGTCACAGCTTCGCCGCCGTACATGGAGCCGCCGCGCTCATTGAAAAGTTGAAGGATTTGGGTAGTGATTACGTGCATTTTGGGCGTTTTTTTTTAGGAGAAAGGAATTACAAAGGTACGGTAAGATAGCCGAGGGCTTGTTGTGTGAATGTTAAAAAAACGTGAACTAACTACCTGATTATCTTAACAAATGCTTGACATTTAGATAATCATTTTTGGGGAAGCTACCCACTACTTTTGCCATTGATTTTGTCAATAACAAAAGTCGCAGCCGCTGCAACGGCTACGACTTAATTTGTTTTTAGTCCCGTTCAAAGTACCAAAAACTCCCACAAATCTATGAAAAAAAATCTACTTCGGAGTCTGCTGATTTCGATGTTGGGCTTGGGCGTATCGCTCCAAGTCTTCGCCCAAAACTTTGCGCTCACGGGCAAAGTAACTTCCGCCACGGGAGAGGCCATCCCGGGTGTCAATGTTTTGGTCAAAGGCACCAATACTGGCACAACTACCGACGCTGCTGGAGCGTACCGCATCAATACCGTTACGACCAAATCAACGCTTGTTTTCTCGGCCATCGGTTTTGCCACGCAAGAAATCGCGGTGGGCAATCGCACCCAAGTTGATTTGACCATGCAAGAAGACACCAAAATGCTTAGCGAGGTAGTAGTAACGGCATTGGGTATCAAGCGCGAAGAAAAATCGCTGGGTTTTGCCGCCCAAACCATCCAAGCCAACGCCGTGGTAGATGCCAAAACCAACAACTGGGTGAACGCACTTTCGGGCAAAATTGCGGGTTTGAACATCCAAGGCGTGGGCGCGGGGCCAATGGGGTCGTCGCGTATCACGTTGCGTGGTGAGTCTTCTTTGAATTTGGACAACAACCAAGCCCTCATCGTGTTGGACGGCGTGCCTATCAGTAGCAAAATCACAGGAACGGGCTTCAACTCGCACTTGGCCGCCGATAGCCCCGTGGATTATGGCTCTACGCTCTCCGACCTCAACCCCGACGACATCGAAACCGTAACCGTCCTCAAAGGGCCGGGGGCTACCGCCCTTTACGGAAGCCGTGCCGCAGGTGGGGCCATCATCATCACCACCAAAACGGGCAACCGCAAAGAAAAAGGCATCGGCGTAACGTTCAATACCAATTTCAACATTGAGCAAGTAAATCGCTGGCCTGATTATCAGTTTGAATACGGCGAAGGCCGCACCAGCGCGTATTATTCGTACTTAGACAGCCCCGACGGCCTCAACACCAGTACGACCGTAGCGGCAGGACGCGCGTGGGGGCCACGATTCAACGGGCAAAGCTATTTCCAATACAATCCAAATTCGCCCGATGGCAAAGCCACTGAGCGCACGCCGTGGGTACCTTACAAAAACTACATTTCGGGTTATTTTCAAACGGGTCACACTTTTTCCAACAGTCTTTCTTTTGAAGGCGGCGGCGAAAACGGCTCGGCGCGTTTGTCTATCACCCACCTCAAAAACGAGTGGATTATCCCCAATACGGGCTTTGAACGCTTGAACGCGGCCTTGTCGGTCAATCAAAAACTCTCCAATCGCCTCAAAATCAGCGGAAAAGCCAACTACTCCAACAAGAAAAGTGATAATTTACCCAACGCGGGTTATAACAACCAATCGTTGATGTATTTTGTCATCATTGGTCCTGCCCCCAACGTAAACCCCGAATGGTACAAACCTTACTGGCAGCCCGGGCTGGAAGGCGTGGTTCAGAAAAACCCCTTCAACCCAGGCCCC
>JALOLW010000455.1 GCA_025455795.1 Spirosomataceae bacterium | reverse complement strand
TTTTTCGCCCGTAAAGCCCTTCGGTCCAATATTGAGGCGAGCATCTTCACCCGTGTAAGTCTGTTCCATCTGAAAAATACAGAACCGAATCCCCTGCTGCGCGGCCACGTCCCCGTCAATAACGATGTCGTTCATGGCCCAGCGGTCGGCCCAAGCCTGGGCTTGTTCGGCTTTCATTTGCTCAAATCCTTTTGTGCTTACGCGCTCGATGTACGCTTTGGCATTGGCAACGAGTGCCTCCACGGGATGATTGAGCGAGGCCAAATTGACCGCGTATTTGTAGAGTACGATTTCGTCGTTGGCTTGGGCGTTGAGTTCGATTCGGCAGCCTACGTATTTTTCCGCTTTGAGCGGTTGGCTCTGAAAATCAACGCTTTCGCCATTGACACTCACCGCCACTTTCATTCCCGTACAGACGTTGAAAAGCTCCGTTTTGAAGGGGGTATCTTTGGTACGCATTTCCAAATAGGCTTCGCCGTAGGCTGTTTCTTTGCGAATTTCGTCCCAAAATTTCTCGCCGTAGTTGGAATCTTTGTTGTTGATGTCGCCGTCAAGTGAGGGCGTGAGGGTGATTTTTCCGTCAAAATTGAGGGGTGTGACCGCGTAGCGAATCGCGCCGGCTTCGTCGTCAGTAATGCTACAAAACCGCAACGAATGGACGCGCACTTGCTTTCCACTGGCCAGCGTGGCCACAAAACTCCGCTCCAAATGTCCCTCTTTCATGTTCAGCACCCGGCGGTAGTCCGACACGCTGCACGTGGCCAAGTCAAGCGTTTCACCTTCAATTTGAACATCTATTCCAATCCAGTTGCAAGCGTTCAAAACTTTGGCAAAATAACGCGGATAGCCATTTTTCCACCAACCGACGCGGGTTTTGTCGGGATAAAATACGCCTGCCACGTAATTGCCGAGCAGGGTTTTGCCCGAAAATTTTTCTTCAAAATTGCCCCGCTGCCCCATGCGGCCATTGCCGAGGCTCGTCAGACTTTCGGTGATTTCGTTGTGTTCGGGAAAGAAGCCTTCTTCGATGACGCACCAAGCGTCTTGTTTGATATAATTTTTCATTTTGTGCCTACCAGGTATTTGATGGCGCAAAATTACTGATTTCCACCGACGCTTTTTTTGTGCAGTGTTATCAATATTTAATCTTTATTTGCCTTTTTGAGCTACGTAATCCCGTATATTTTGCAGGACACCGTCCATGAGTCGCAGCCGTGCCTCCATACTCGACCACGCAATGTGCGGCGCCAAAAGCAACTTTTCTTGGTGCTTGACCCGCAAATACGGGTGCGTAGGCGGGATGGGTTCTTGCATAAAAACGTCAATCACCGCGCCCGCAATGAGTTCATCGTCAAGGGCTTTGACCAAATCCGCCTCGTTCACAATTCCCCCACGACTGGTGTTGAGCAGCAAAGCAGAGGGTTTCATTTGGGCGAGTTTTTCGTAGGTCAGTAAGTTGTCGGTGTGGGTGTTGAGTGGGGCGTGAATTGATACCACATCGCAAGTTTGAAGAAACACATCCAACGACTCGACACGCTCAAAATCTGCCGTATAACTTTGACCCGAAGCCGAAAAATACACTACTTCTGCCCCGAAGGCTTGGGCAATGCGGGCTGTCTGCCGACCGATGGCCCCCAAGCCCAAAATCCCGAAACGCTTGCCGCTCAACTCCCAATACGGACGGCCTAAGTGCGTGAATATCAGCTCCTGAGAGTATTCGCCCGAATGAACGTAGCGGTTGTAATAGTCGGTGGCGTGGAGCAGTGATAACAACATCGCAAACGCCTGCTGTGCCACGCTATCGGTGGAGTAGCCTTTCACGTTTTTGACTTGAATGCCCAACTCGGCGGCGGCAGGTAGGTCCACGTTGTTCATGCCCGTGGCCGCTACGCAGATGAGTTTGAGGTGTGGGCAAGCCGCCATCATCTCACGGCTGATTTTGACTTTGTTGGAGATGACCACCTCTGCGGTTTGGATGCGAGCGAGGGTTTGGTCGGGTTGGGTGTCGGGGTGGAGAATGACTGTGCCTAAGTCATGAAGTTGTAGGAGGTTGGGAATATCTCCCATTGTGCGGGTGTCCAGAAATACGATATTCATCGGTTGGGTTGTTTCTTGATTTTGGACGCAATTTCGCAAAAAATCAGAAACAACCCAGATGAATCTTAGCGCAGGCTTACTTCGCCAAACTTCGACACGACTTTGAGTTTGGTGCGACCACCGTTGCCGAGTTTGCCCACGTACTGCTTGGTAGAGCGATACCCGTGGCGGCTGTCGTCGCGGTCGTCGTCATTTTGGGAGAAAGTCACCTTGCGGTCGGCGGGGTATTTGAAACCTCCGTAGCTCACGGTCACGTCAAACTGGCAATCGTTTTTGTCCATCGGAATCACGACCGACGAGTAATTGGCCTGAATGTCCACATTATCAGCCGATTCGAGGAGTTGGTCAATCCGAAACCCGCCCGAAAAATCGAGTTTGATTTTGCTTGAGCCTTTGAGAATACCGATACGCCCACCCGAATAGCTGATGCGTCCGTCGAGGGTTTCGACTTCTCCGATTTTCATTTTGCCAAATTTATTGACCAGCACGATGTTGTTGGCTTTGTCGAGTTCGAGCGTAGAGTAAGCAATGTCCAAGTTGCCGTTGATCATTTCTTGGATGTCGGCTTTTCCGTAGGCTACGTCTATGTCGTTTTTGCTACCGACGAGTTCTGTGGCCGAAAAATTGCCGTACTTGGTCACGGCCACGAGCGGCGCCCTAAACACAGGAATACTGGTATTGCCAAAGCGGTTTTTGACGGTCAGCGGCATGTTTTTGGGCATCGAAACATTGTAATCAATCTGCACAAAGTTCTTTTCGCCCTTGTTGTTGCCCCAATTCCAACTGTTATTTTGGTTGTTGGTGCGCTGTATTTCGGTGCGAATACTGATTTGATTTCCGTCTTTCTTGTCAATGATGTCCACCCCATCCAAAAACTGTTGGGCGCGGCTGTCGCTGTTGGAGTTGGCCGTGATGGTGATGTCCACGCGCACTTCGTTCTTGTCCCAGAGGTTTACTTTCACCTGCCCAAACTGATTATCGAGCGTCAGTTGGTCTTTGCCCGAAGCGTCAAAAATCTTAATTACCGATTTTTTCTTTTCGACCGTTCCTTTTTCACGCGCCACGCCAGTAAGTGGTAGGCAGTAAACCGTAAGCAGTAAGCAGTACACAGTAGGCCGTAAACGGTTTACAGTAAACAGTTTAAAGTAGGTAGTGAGTCGTTTAAAGTTCGCAGTGAACAGTAAACTATAAACTTTAAACTTTGAAACATTAAATGAGCTTATCGTTTTCATTGTTTGTCTTGTTTTTAATGCGTTGAATGATGTTCAACTGTTGGTTTAACAAATCAATCTGCCATTGGAGGTTTTGAATCATGGCCTGAATCACCGTTTCCT